>CADBMM010000176.1 GCA_902795795.1 uncultured Lachnospiraceae bacterium
GCTTATCTTTTAAGAGCGTTTATGTCGGTACAGGTCACTACGATCGGACACGGCATGGGCATAAAGGTGGAAGCGGATATGCGTTCTGATATCTTCAGCCATCTGCAGGAGCTTTCGTTTGATTATTATGACAGAAACCGTACAGGAATACTTCTGGGGCGAGTTACGAACGATCTTTTTGAGATCGCGGAGCTGGCTCATCACGGCCCTGAAAACATTCTAACCTGCTCCCTTACGATAATCGGAGCTCTCATCGTCATGCTGAGGATCAACTGGAGACTTGGTATCGTGATCCTTATCCTTACACCCGCTCTTGTTATTTTTACTTTGTGGGCCAGAAAAATGATGCAGGGGGCCAACAAGGATGTCAAGAAGGTGACCGGTGAGATCAATTCATCGATCGAAAGCAGTATTTCCGGAATTCGTACGGCCAAGGCTTTCGCCAATGAAGAGATCGAAAACAGCAAGTTTGCCGTTTATAATGAAAAATTCAGACAGTCCAAGAATGTATATTATAAGTGGATGGGTATTTCGTTCGGCGGGATGGAAGGCCTTGTAGGAATACTTCAGGTAGTAGTCATCGCGGTCGGCGGATATCTGATAATGAAGGGGCAGATGAATTACATAGACCTGATAACTTATACGCTCTATGTATCCACCTTCACTAACCCGGTCAGAAAGCTCATGATGAGCATGGAGACCTTTGCCCAGGGGCTTGCGGGACTTGACAGATTTCTTGAGGTCATGAGGACCGAACCTACAATAAAAGATTCACATGATGCAAAGGATATTGAAAATGTAGCGGGTCATGTAGTCTACGAAAACGTTTCATTCACCTATGACGACGGAACGGAAGTGCTTAAAGATATCAATGCGGAAATAAAGCCCGGAAAATCTTTAGCTCTTGTAGGTTCATCGGGAGGGGGAAAGACAACATTCTGCCATCTGCTCCCGAGATTCTATGACGTCACGAGCGGTCGGATAACGCTTGACGGAACAGATATAAGGGATATCACCCTTCGTTCCCTGAGAAAGAACATCGGCATAATCCAGCAGGATGTTTTCCTGTTCGCCGGTACGGTAAAGGACAATATACGCTACGGCCGGCCCGACGCTACCGATGAAGAGGTGGAAAATGCAGCCCGTCTTGCGCAGATCCATGATGAGATAATGAAAATGCCGGAAGGTTATGATACATTTGTAGGAGAACGAGGCGTCATACTTTCTGGCGGACAGAAGCAGAGAATATCGATAGCGAGGGTGTTTCTTAAGGATCCTCCTGTCCTTATACTGGATGAGGCTACAAGCGCTCTGGATTCGGTCACAGAAAAACAGATCCAGGAAGCGCTGAATGCCTTAAGTGTCGGAAAGACCACGATAGTAATAGCCCACAGGCTTTCTACCGTAAGAGACGCCGATACCATTGCACTTATTGATGATAAACACATTATGGAGCAGGGAACACGTTCTGAGCTCCTTGCCATGGACGGAGCATATGCCGCGCTCGAAAGAGCTCAGGAATTGTAAAGGAGATCTATATGTACAGGTTTTTTGCCGATAAGGATCAGGTAAATGGCAGTCGAATAATTATTTCCGGTAAGGATGCGCATCATATCAAGGATGTTTTAAGGCTCGGAATCGGCGATGAGATATATGTCTGCACAGATGATGAGTGGGAATACACCTGTGAAATATCGAATATTACGCGGGATGAAGTAAGCGTTTCAGTCGTAGATGCGACCCGGCCGGGCAAGGAACTTCCTTCCAGGATCACGCTCTATCAGTGCCTGCCGAAGCGTGAGAAAATGGAACTTATCATCCAGAAGGCGGTAGAACTCGGAGCGGTAAGGGTGGTTCCGGTCATGAGCGCCAGATGCATCGTAAAACTCGATGAGAAGAAAAAAGAATCGCGGGTCGAAAGATGGAATTCAATAGCTGAAGCAGCGGCAAAGCAGTCCAAGCGTATGATCGTCCCCGAAGTAGGACAGATAATGAATTTTGCGGCTGCATTAAAAGAAGCAAAGCAGAACGATGTCTGCCTGATCCCGTATGAGAAAAGCGAAGGAATGGATGCCACCCGCGATCTGATGAACGGCATAAAGCCGGGGCAGTCGATAGCTGTTTTCATTGGACCTGAAGGGGGATTTGAGGAGCAGGAAGTAGAGCTTGCCCAGAATGAGGGCTTTAAGGCTGTTTCGCTCGGAAAACGTATATTAAGGACTGAAACGGCCGGTATGTTCGTATTATCGGTACTTGGATTTTTACTGGACGACAGGAGCAGATGATGGAGATCTATCTTGACAATGCCGCGACTACGGCAGTTTATCCCGAGGTCGCGAAGCTGGTATCGGATATAATGTGCGGTGATTACGGGAACCCTTCATCAATGCACAAAAAAGGCGTTGACGCCGAAAGGTATGTCGTCGATGCCGCAAAAGAGATCGCAAAGATCCTCAAGGCCGATGAGAAAAACATATATTTTACCTCCGGCGGGACAGAATCGAATAACTGGGCTTTAACAGGAACAGCGCTTGCTGCCCACAGGCGCGGGAAGCATATCATAACGACGCAGATAGAGCATTCGGCGGTTTCTGCACCTCTCGAATTTCTGGAAAGCAGAGGGTATGAGATCACCAGGCTTCCTGTGGATAAGTACGGAATCCTGGACCCGGAAGATGTTATAAATGCTTTAAGAGATGACACGATACTGGTTTCGGTCATGGCAGTGAATAACGAGATCGGAAGCATTCAGCCGATAGAAGAGATCGGCACGCTGCTTAAGAAAAACGGTACAGAAGCTCTCTTCCATGTAGATGCCATCCAGGCTTTCGGGAAATATCATATCTATCCGAAAAGGTGGAATATAGATCTGTTATCTGCCAGCGGGCATAAGATCCACGGTCCCAAGGGCACTGGATTTCTGTATATCTCTCCGAGGGCAAAGATAAAGCCGCTGATCTACGGCGGAGGCCAGCAGAACGGAATGCGTTCCGGCACGGACAATGTTCCGGGAGATGCCGGACTTGCTCTGGCGGCAAAAATAATGGATGAACATTTCGACGAAAATGCCGCAAAAATGACAGCCGTGCAGAAACGCCTGATCGACGGCCTCGGAAGGATCGCGGATGTGAAGATACACGGACTGCCGGCCCCGGCGGGAGCATATCATATAGTAAACGCTTCGTTTATCGGGATCAGAAGTGAGGTGCTCCTTCATTCACTCGAGGAAAAAGGGATCTATGTTTCTTCAGGAAGCGCCTGCTCAAGCCATAAAAGGGCGCCGAGCGCTACGCTGACGGCCATCGGCTGCAGCAAGGCAGAGATAGAATCGTCGATAAGATTCAGTTTCTGCGAGACGACGACAGAAGAAGAGATCGATATGACACTTGAGGCTCTTGACAGGATCGTGCCGGGGCTTCGAAAATATACAAGACATTGAATCAAACTACAGACCGGAGATAAAAAATGTTTCATGCATTTCTTATAAAGTATTCCGAGATCGGAATCAAAGGAAAAAACAGATATTTATTTGAAGATGCCCTTGTACGCCAGGTCAGAAGGGCGCTGAACAAAATTGACGGAAACTTTACTGTTTCGAAAGAGACGGGACGTGTGTTCGCCATGGCTGAATCGGATTTTGATTATGACGAGGCGGTTGAAGCTCTCCAGCATGTTTTCGGAGTCAGCGCGATCTGCCCGGTTTCGGTTTTTGAGGACAGGGGATTTGAACAGCTCGCAGAAGATGTCTGTGGATACGTGGAAGAGCTTTACGGCGGCAGGGAAATCACTTTCAAGGTCGCCACGAGGAGGGCAAGAAAAGAATATCCCATGACTTCCATGGAGATAAACGCAGGACTCGGAGGTATGATCCTCGACAGATTCAGCACACTGAAGGTCGATGTTCACAAGCCGGATGTTTTCATAAACGTTGAGATCAGGAACAATATATATGTATATTCCGAAGAGATAAAAGGACCCGGCGGACTCCCCGTAGGTACGGGCGGAAGAGCCACGCTGCTTTTATCGGGAGGTATAGATTCACCGGTAGCCGGGTATATGATCTCTAAACGAGGCATACAGATAGACGCTGTTTATTTCCATGCCCCGCCGTATACAAGTGAAAGGGCAAAACAGAAGGTAGTTGATCTGGCCCGTGAGATATCGGCATATACAGGTCCGATAAAGCTCCATGTGGTGAATTTTACAGATATCCAGCTCGCGATCTATGATAAATGCCCTCATGACGAACTTACCATAATCATGCGCAGATACATGATGAGGATAGCTGAGCAGCTGGCTAAGGAGGACGGAAGCATGGCGCTTATAACCGGCGAAAGCATAGGTCAGGTAGCCAGCCAGACTCTCCAGAGCCTGAACTGCACTAATGCAGTATGTGAAATGCCTGTTTTCAGGCCTCTTATCGCCTTCGACAAGCAGGATATAGTTGATATTTCACAGAAGATCGGGACATACGATACCTCTATCCTTCCGTTCGAGGACTGCTGTACGATATTTGTAGCCAAACACCCGGTGACAAAGCCGGAACTTAAAAGGATAGAGAAATCGGAGACACACCTTACAGGGGTCATAGAAGAGCTTTACGAAAAAGCCCTGGAAACGCAGGAAGTGATCAGCATAGAGTAAAACAGCTTACTTTTCGTCGATACGGTACGGAGAGAGCGCTCTGGTGACCAGGTCGAGGTCTTTGCCATCAGCGTGGATCTCAAGGTCGATAGGCTTTGAAAGATCCAGACTGAAGATGCCCATTATGGATTTCGCATCTATAATATATCTTCCTGAGATAAGATCAAAATCGCAGTCGAACTTGGCAAGGATGTTTACAAAGGATTTAACTTTATCGATCGAATCGAGTGATATTTTAATGGTACTCATAATAAACGCCTTTCTCGGAAAAAGAAATACTGTTTTTCCGAAGATGTTCAAATAATGAAGGGCCAGAAGACAGACTTGGAAATGATGTCCGTTACCGGATGCATGACAGCTTCTGCCCTATCTATATATTAGGAAATTTGAGTAACATTGTCAAGGGATTGGCAGAAAATGAAGAATAAATTAGTAACCTTGCACAATTTAGGCTGCAAAGTCAACTCTTACGAGACGCAGGCAGTGCAACAGCTGCTTGAAAACGCCGGCTATGAGATCGTGCCTTTTCCGGGAAAAGCCGACGTTGTAATAATAAATACCTGTACGGTGACTGCGATAGCTGATAAGAAATCCAGGCAGATGCTCCATCGGGCCCGTACCCTTAATCCGGATGCCATCGTAGTTGCCATGGGCTGCTATGTTGAGACCGGGATGGATAAGCTTATTAAAGACGGTTCGGTAGATCTTTTCATCGGCAATAACAGGAAAAAGGATATCGTTGCGATCCTGGATGAATATTATGCCGGACAGACAGAGAAGACCTACATGAAGGATATATCCCGGCAGGCTTCATATGAGGAGCTTGAGCTTTCACGGATCGAAGGGCACACAAGAGCTTTTTTAAAAGTACAGGACGGCTGCGACCAGTTCTGCTCGTACTGCATCATTCCGTATGCAAGAGGCAGGATAAGGAGCAGGAGCAGCGAGGAGGCGATTGAAGAAACTCGGCGCCTGGCGCGATCCGGTATAAAAGAGATAGTTCTTACCGGGATACATCTTTCTTCATACGGGAGAGACGGCGGTGCCGACACCGATCTTGCCGGTCTTATAGAAAAGCTGGCCTTGGTGGATGATATAAAGCGGATAAGGCTCGGATCGCTGGAGGCAGGGATTATAACGCCTGATTTTTTAAAGAGGGCAGCAGCTCAGCAGAAACTTTGCCCGCATTTTCATCTGTCACTGCAAAGCGGATGTAATGCTACGCTAAAAAGGATGAACCGCAGGTATACGGCAGAGGAGTATTACGAAAAAGTCCTTATGCTTCGGGAATATTACGACAGGCCGGCAATTACAACTGATATAATAGCCGGATTCCCGGGAGAGACGGACGAGGAGTTTGAAGGATCCTATGAATTCGTAAAGAAGGTCGGATTCTATGAAACGCATATCTTCCCATATTCAAAAAGAGAAGGCACCCGTGCTGCAAAAATGACCGGACAGGTTAGCGCGGAAGTGAAGAAAAGCAGGACCGACAGGCTGATCCGGCTTGGAAACATCCAGAAGGAGAAATATCTTGAAGGAGGAAGAGGCAGCGAAGCTGAAGTGCTGTTCGAGGATAAAGAAGAACATTGCGGAAAGCTTTTATGGAGCGGCTATACTGAAAGATACGAAAAGGTCCTCTATGAAAGCGATGAAGATCTGACGAATAAGTTAGTGAAGGTCAGGTTGTAAATTCATAAAGTTTTCAGACAATCGCTGTCAGGTGTAACTTGCATATTGAAAAGAATTATATTAAGATAATAACGAATAATGGCAAAGGAGAAAACAATGCAGGATTTAAGCAGTACACAGTTTTTTCAAATCAATCTTGATACGGCGAATTCTCCTAAAAGGATACTTGAGCATGTATATAAGGCCATGGAAGAGAAGGGCTACAATCCGGTAAGCCAGATCGTGGGCTATATAATGTCAGGAGATCCGACTTATATTACAAGCCATAACGGGGCAAGAAGCGTAATTATGAAGGCCGAGCGGGATGAGCTCGTCGAGGAGCTTCTGAAAGAATATATCAAGAACAGATCCTGGGAGGATAAAGAAGATTGAGCCGGATAATGGGGCTTGATTACGGCAGCAAGACTGTCGGAGTAGCCGTAAGCGACCCCCTTTGGATCATTGCGTCCGGAGTAGAGATAATCAGACGCAAGAGCGAAAATAAACTCAGGCAGACTTACGCGCGCATCGAAGAGCTTGTAAAGGAATATGATATCAGTCTGATCGTGCTCGGGCTGCCTAAACATATGAATGATGATATAGGGGACCGGGCGCTGCTGTCGATGCAATTCAGGGATGACCTGATCAGGCGTACCGGTCTTGATGTTGTAATGTATGATGAAAGAATGACCACGATCCAGGCGGACAGGGTCATGAATGAGCTTGGCATAAAGGGCGCCGAGAGAAAAGAATACGTGGACCAGATCGCAGCCGAGTTTATACTGCAGAGCTATCTGGATTCACTCAAACTAAAAACCGAAACGGAACAGGGATAATGAATACGAACGAAACCAAAGAAATAATAGTAACCGACGATCTGGGAAACGAAGAGCACTTTTTTGTCGTGGAACAGACTGTTATCAACGGAATGACTTATCTTTTGGTGACAGATTCAGAAGATGATGAAGCAGAAGCTTATATATTAAAAGATACGTCCGCAGCCGGAGATGAAATGGCGGTCTATGTCGAGGTGGAGGATGAACTGGAACGCGAAGCCATTGCAGGGATTTTCCGTCAGATGATCGAAGATGCGGAATTACGTTAGAAAGAGAGGATAGTTTGGAAGATAAAAAAACTAAATTACGGATCATTCCGCTCGGCGGGCTTGAGCAGATCGGAATGAATATAACTGCCTTCGAGTACGGAGACAGTGTTGTTATCGTGGACTGCGGCATGGCGTTCCCTGAGGATGATATGCTCGGGGTCGATCTTGTTGTTCCTGAGATCACTTATTTAAAGGAGCATGCCGATCAGATAAAGGGTTTTGTATTCACTCACGGCCATGAGGACCATATCGGGGCGACGCCTTATGTTTTAAAAGCCGTTAATGCTCCGCTTTACGCAACAAGGCTTACGATGGGCCTTATCGAGCATAAGCTTGAAGAGCACGGCCTTTCGAATAATGTAAGAAGAAAAACCGTAAAATACGGCCAGATAATCAATCTCGGCGATTTCAAAATAGAATTCATCAGGACGAACCACAGTATAAGGGATTCGGCTGCACTGGCTATAACCTGCCCGTCAGGAACGGTGATCCACACAGGTGATTTTAAAGTAGATTATACGCCGGTATTCGGCGACCCAATAGATCTTCAGCGCTTTGCGGAGCTTGGGAAAAAGGGCGTACTGGCTCTTTTATGTGACAGCACGAACGCAGAGCGGGAAGGATTTACATCATCAGAACGCACTATAGGCAAGACTTTCGATACGGTATTTGCCGAGCACGCTTTAAGCAGGATAATCGTCGCGACGTTTGCGTCAAATGTTGACCGCGTACAGCAGGTGATCAATTCTGCCCAGAAATTCGACCGTAAAGTAGTGGTCGAGGGCCGGAGCATGGTCAATATCATAGATACGGCTATGGAGCTCGGTTATATAAACGCTGCACCGAACACCCTGATATCAATAGATCAGATGAAGAACTACACCGATGAGCAGCTTGTCATAGTTACCACCGGAAGCCAGGGCGAATCGATGGCAGCGCTTTCGAGAATGGCTGCAGGCATCCATAAAAAGGTGGATATCAAGCCGGGTGATGTTATCGTATTCAGCTCAAACCCGATACCCGGCAATGAAAAAGCAGTCTCAAAGGTGATGAATGAACTGATAAGCCTGGGCGCAGATGTGATATTCCAGGATACCCATGTATCCGGGCATGCGCGCCAGGAGGAGATAAAGCTCATTTACTCTTTAACAAAGCCGAAATACGCCGTGCCCGTACACGGCGAATACAGACACCGTGTGGCACAGGCGAAGCTGGCGAACGAAATGGGTGTTCCGAAAGAGGATATATTTATCCTGCGATCCGGAGATGTGCTTGAACTGGATTATGATGATGCTTCGGTCATCGACCAGGTTCCGGCAGGTGCCGTAATGGTAGACGGACTGGGTATCGGCGATGTCGGCAACGTAGTCATGCGCGACAGGCATAAACTTTCCGAGGATGGCATCATCATCGTTGCAATTACTGTTGAAGGCGGCTCGAACATGCTGCTTGCAGGTCCTGAGGTGATATCCAGAGGCTTTGTCTATGTTAAAGAATCGGAAGATCTGATAGAAGAAGCAAGGAATGTAGTCCTTGAAGCAATAGAAAGCAATCTGAACAAGAAGACTCTTGACTGGAATAAAATGAAAAACGATATCAGAGACAGGCTCAGCGGGTTCGTCTGGAAACGGACGGAAAGAAGACCGATGATCCTGCCGATAATCATGGAGGTTTAAAATATATATGGCAGCTCCGGGAGAAAGGGAAGGGAACAAAGGCTATACAAGGGCGATAAACGCGCTGATGGCTGTGGTGCGTCTGCTTGTTTATGTCCTTATTATCGTGCTTTTGATCTTTGGCGGCCGCAAGGTCTATGATCTGGGGTATGAGGCGTTCTCGACCCAGACCCCGAATCCGGGCAAAGAGGTCAAAGAAGTCAGAATAACGATATCGAAAGAACTTTCGATATCTGATATAGGCGGTAAACTTAAGGATGCAGGGCTTATCGACGAATCAGTGGCCGCATTTGTGATCCAGGCCTACGCCTACGGGTACGCAAGGGATATCCTTCCCGGAACATATGTCTTAAATACATCCATGACCGTTGAAGAGATGCTTATAGCCATGTCGACTGCACCGGAGAGTGAATAAAATGGACGATCTGCGGACAGCCGTATTTATAAATTCAATGGATAAAGGCAACGAACCGTTTCTTGAAGAAGTCTACAAAGAGGCGGTTTCGTCTTTTGTACCGGTCATCAGGCGCGAGACCCAGAGCTTTCTTAAAACTGTCATTAAGATAAAAAGACCGTCAAGGATACTTGAAGTCGGAACTGCCATAGGCTTTTCAGCTATGCTTATGGCGCAGAACAGTGGAAACGACTGCCGGATAACAACAATAGAAAACTATGCGAAAAGGATACCGATCGCCAGAGAGAACTTCAGGAAATACGGGTTTGCAGACCGCATAGAGCTGCTTGAAGGAGATGCGGCAGAACTCCTCAAAACACTTTATGAGCCTTTTGACCTGATCTTTATGGATGCGGCAAAAGGGCAGTATATTTCTTTTCTCCCTGATGTAAAAAGACTTATGAAAAAAGGCGGTATACTGATCTCAGATAATGTGATGCAGGGCGGAGATGTTCTTGAATCGCACTATATCGTGGAGCGGCGTGACCGTACGATACACAAAAGGATGAGGGAATATCTTTACGCGCTTAAACATGACGAACAGCTGGAGACTTCCATTATACCATTAGGCGACGGGGTGGCACTCAGCGTAAAGTTATAATAAGGGATGAACATGACGGATAATAAAAGGCCGGAGCTTTTAGTGCCGGCGGGCTCACTTGAGACACTTAAAGTGGCGGCAGCCTTTGGAGCTGACGCAGTATATATAGGAGGCGAAGCCTTCGGGCTGCGCGCGAAGGCAAAGAACTTCTCGGCTGAAGATATGGAGGTCGGGATAAAGTATGCTCACGAACGCGGGGTGAAGGTCTATGTCACCGCTAATATTTTTGCGCATAATTATGACCTGGAAGGCATAAGGAAGTATTTTGAAGAGCTCAAAGACATAAAGCCGGACGCGCTTATCATATCAGATCCCGGCGTCTTCACAATCGCAAGAGAGATCTGTCCGGAGATCGACATACATATAAGTACACAGTCTAACAATGTCAACTACGAGACTGCAAAATTCTGGCATTCGCTTGGTGCAAAACGTGTGGTAAGCGGCAGAGAAATGTCAATGTCCGAGCTTAAGGAAATGAAAGAGAAAATGCCTGAAGGCATGGAACTTGAGACATTTGTCCACGGATCCATGTGTATTTCATATTCAGGCAGATGCCTGCTGTCAGCTTTCCTGACCGGAAGAGACGCCAACCGGGGAGAGTGTACCCATCCTTGCAGATGGACATACGCCCTCATGGAAGAAAGCCGCCCGGGCGAATACTTCCCTGTGTTTGAAAATGAAAGAGGCACTTACATTTTCAATTCAAAAGACCTGTGCATGATAGGCTACATCCCCGAGCTTATGGATGCCGGAATAGACAGCTATAAGATAGAAGGAAGAATGAAAAATTCACTGTATGTGGCGACCGTTGCAAGAACATACAGAAAAGCAATAGATGATTATCTGGAGGATCCTCAGAAGTATCGTAAAAACATTCCCTGGTACAAGGAGCAGATAGCCAACTGTACATACAGGGATTTTACGACAGGTTTCTTTTTCGGGAAACCGACCGCCGATGATCAGATATACGATACGAATACATATAAAAAAGATGCCGTATACCTCGGCTGTGTAAGGGGTACGGACGAAAACGGAAGGGCTGTATTCGAGCAGAAAAACAAGTTCTGCAAGGGAGATATCATAGAGATAATGAAGCCTTCCGGTGAAAATGTTAAGACTGAAGTGCTCGGAATATTTGACGATGAAGGGACGGAACAGCCTTCCGCTCCGCATTCCAGACAGATCCTTCACGTGGAGATGGACGTGAAGCCTGACGTGCTGGACATTTTACGGGCACCGATGTATAATACAGGTAGCTTTTAATGGCAGGGGTAGATAAGTGGGTCCGGCATCTGCGGGGCGCTTATTTTATGGAAAAAAGCTCAAGGATCAGAAAAGGTATAGGAGCCTTAAAGACTATACCTGAATCAATATCTTCAAGATTCACCTCACGTGCTGAAAAAAGCATCTGTGTGGTCTTTTCCGGTGCAGCCTGTTCGGGGGATACCGAGATACTGCGCGGGATCAGCAATGTCTTTACGCCGAAAGGATACGAGATAAAAGTATTCCGGAGCGGCAATAATCAGACAAAGGAAGCCAATATACTGCGAACAGCCATTTCCCGTAAATACGAGGGAATAATTATTGAGCCGAGCAAGAGCGAAGCTCTCTGTAAACACATGGATCTTTACAGAAAACTTGACCGTATTGGCATTCCGTACGTATTTATAAGAAGTACATATCCACAGACAAATGAAAAACCGAAGCTTAAGGTGAACGACAGCCGCGGCAGCTATCTGCTGACCAGGCATCTGATAGCTACAGGGCATACAAATATCGTAGGCCTGTTCAAGGCCGATGATGCCGGAGGATACGCAAGACACAGCGGGTACGTGGAAGCCTTCCGCGAAGCCGGGCTTTCATATCATCCGGAATGGGAGATATGGTTCCATTCCGAAGACCGGTTCAAAAAACCCGTACTTGTACTGGACCAGCTGCTTGCGAAACATAATGATATAAACGGCATACTTTGCTACAGTGATATTACTGCCAGAGTAATAATAAAATATCTTGAACAAAAGGGTTATCGTGTGCCTGAGGATATTGCCGTCACGGGTTATGGGAATACAAAACTCAGTGAAAAAGGCGAGATCGGGCTGACGACGGCCGAACAGCCTAACGTAAGGCTCGGCAGCGATGCGGCGGAGTTCCTTTTACGGGAATTTGGCGGCGCGCAGGAGATGGATACGGGCTTCGAAAAGATACTGGATCCGTATATCATTATAAGGAGATCAAGTATTTAATAATGAATGCGCTGGAGATCGGGATACTCGACGGTATCCAGGAAATATTCAAAAATGACGTACTGGATGTAATTATGAAATCAGTAAGCCGGATAGGAAATTCCGGTGCGATATGGGTAGCGCTTGCCCTGGTCCTGCTTATAATACCGCGTACAAGAAGGAGCGGTATGGCAATGAGCATGTCGCTGATCATTATCTTTCTGGCAGTCAATCTTACGATTAAGCCCCTTGTCGCGCGGACAAGGCCATATGATTACAATCCGGACATAGTGCTTATAATAGACAGGCTGAAGGACTATTCATTTCCTTCCGGACACTCGGCTTCTTCTTTTGCTGCGATCATGGCGCTTTATAAATGCCGGAACAGGATCTGGATACCGGCTCTCGTTCTGGGCATAACAATGGCATTTTCGAGGCTGTATCTTTATATGCATTATCCGACGGATGTTATCTGCGGCATATTGATCGGTATATTAGCCGGAGTCCTCGGATTTACAATTATGCGTTTTATTGAGCGAAAAAGGAACAGGCCGTTTCCGGGAATATAGGATTTTCGCCAATACGATATTGACACGAATAAACGAATATGAGATAATCAGAGCTGTCGCAACAGTTGATCTGTTTCAGCAGCTCTTTCTTTTTGCTCTGGATCGCACAATGCTTACAGCCGCTTCTGCGGTCACATCTGTTTTGCTTCAGGAATGATCTATGTATTTCAGTATTTTATCTGCCGCGCTTAACGGCGTAGAGGCAGTCCCGGTATTCGTGGAAGCGGATATAAGTGACGGGATGCCTTCTTTCACAATAGTAGGAAGCGTATCAACGCAGGTCCGCGAAGCTCAGGACCGGGTCCGTACGGCTCTTAAGAACCAGGGGATCTTTCTTCCTCCCAAAAGAATAACTATAAATCTCGCACCGGCTGACATCCGAAAAGATGGCAGCAGATTTGATCTGCCGATAGCGGCGGTCATACTTGCCATTCTTGCCAAGATCCCTCCCGGATCTATTGAAGAAACTATGATCCTTGGCGAATTGAGACTGGACGGGAGAGTAAATCCTGTTTCAGGTATTCTGCCGTCTGTCATAGCGGCAAAATCCGGTGGATTAAAGAAATGTATCGTGCCGAGGGATAATTATTTTGAAGCCTCTGCAATAAAAGGCATAGAGGTCATAGGCGTTGCCTCTCTTGAAGAACTGACGGATTATTGCTGCGGCAGATTCAGCCCGGAGACTCCTGTCTGTAATGAGACGGCAGGTAAAGAATTGCAGCCTGATTTTTCGGATATCAAAGGTCAGGAGGCGGTAAAACGGGCGGCACTTATCAGCGCTGCGGGATTTCACAACCTGCTCTTGTCAGGGCCTCCCGGAAGCGGGAAATCAATGACTGCCAACAGGATACCCGGTATTCTGCCGGAGATGACGGAAAAGGAACAGCAGGAGGTCTCGGTCATTTATTCGGTAGCCGGCCTTCTGACTCCGGATATGCCTGTAATAACGCACAGACCATTCAGAGCTCCGCATCATACGCTTTCTCCGCAGGCACTTTGCGGAGGAGGACGCATACCCGGACCCGGTGAAATAACCCTGGCGCACAGAGGGGTGCTTTTTATAGACGAGCTTCCGCTCATGGCGGCTAAGAATCTTGAATATTTAAGAGGACCTCTTGAGGACAGGAAGATAAGGATATCCCGATCAGGCGGAGCGTGTACCTTCCCGGCGGATTTTCTTTTCGTCGCCGCGATGAACCCGTGTCCATGTGGTTTTTATCCGAATACTGACCGGTGTACCTGTACGGAAAAGGATATCAGATCATATTACAACAGAATAAGCCAGCCGATCCTGGACAGGATCGATCTGAGAGTCGATGTTCCTGCCTTGAAGTTCAGCGAGCTGAAATCGAAAAAAACCAAAGAAATATCTTCCGCAATTCTCAGGGAAAAAGTGGCCGTAGCCTTCGAAAAACAGAAGGAACGTTATAAGGGTCTTTCTTTTTGTTTCAATTCGGAGCTGCCGCCGGCACTTGTAGACCGTTATTGTGTTTTGACGAAGAGTGCGGGCGATCTGATCAGAAATGCTTATGAAAAGCAGCTGCTAAGCGCAAGGGGATATCACAGGGTGCTGAAATTAGCCAGAACAATAGCGGATATTGAAGACTCGCATGAGATAACCGAAGAACATATCAGCGAAGCTTTATGCTTCAAAGTGAAGTGAGGATCATATATTGGAAACCAAAGACGGAAATATAATGAGATATTTCAGGAACAGCGATCCGGAATATCCGCAGATACTTAACCGCTATGAAAGAATGCCTGAGGGACTATATGTAATAGGAAGCTTTCCGGATCCGGATAAAAGATCCGTAGCGATAGTAGGATCCAGGAGCTGCAGTGAGTACGGCCGGAGGACGGCAATGGAATTTGGCAGTGTACTGGCTGCAGCCGGCGTACAGATAATCAGCGGAATGGCTCTGGGTATAGACAGCTGTGCCCATGAAGGAGCGCTTCAGGCAGGCGGCCGTACCTTTGCGGTTTTAGGAAGCGGTGCGGATGTGTGCTATCCGACTTCAAAAATCACCATTTACAGAAAGATAGTCAGTACGGGCGGCGTCATTTCTGAATTCGAGCCGGGGTCTGAGGCATTGGACTGGCACTTTCCGTTAAGAAACAGGATAATAAGCGGTCTGGCTGATGCCGTCATCGTCGTCGAGGCCAGAAAAAAGAGCGGGTCACTGATAACCGCAAATTACGCACTGGAGCAGAATAAAACTGTATATGCCGTACCGGGGAGGATATGTGAAAGCACTGCAAAAGGGACTAATGACCTGCTCGGACAAGGCGCGATACCTGCGGTATCACCTGAACAGATCCTTAAAGATCTGGGCTTGCAAAAACGGATCGGCGGTAAAGGGAAAAAGGCTGATATGCCGGATCTCTCTAAAACGGAAAAAAGGATCTATCGCTCCATATCATCCGATCCAAAGACGATACAGGAGCTTTCCATTGAAGGGAAGGTTTCTCTTAAAGAAGCTGCTTCTGCCATTTCCGTTCTTCTTATCTCAGGCCTTGTCAGCGAGTGCATGCCGGGCAGATATGTAAAAAGTCGCTCTTGCATGAAAAAATAATTTGTTGTATATTGTCCGTTGTGCAACCGCAAAAGCAGTAGTAATCGGAGGTACAAAATGGCTGATTATCTGGTCATAGTAGAGTCACCGGCAAAAGTAAACACTGTAAAAAGATATTTGGGAAGCAATTACGAAGTCAAGGCATCGATGGGGCATATAAGAGATCTTCCGAAAAGCACCATGGGTATTGACATCGAAAACGGATTTGAGCCGAAGTATATAACAATAAGAGGCAAAGGAGCACTGGTATCCGACCTTAAGAAATCTGCAAAGAAATCTGATGCAGTATATCTTGCGACCGACCCGGATCGCGAAGGAGAAGCCATATCATGGCATCTGGCAGCAGTACTTGGCGATGATGCAAAAAAGATGAAGCGCATCACCTTTAACGAGATAACCAAAGCGGCAGTCAAGGCGTCACTTAAAAACGCAAGAGATATCGATATGAGTCTTGTGGACGCGCAGCAGGCGAGACGCTGCCTTGACAGGATAGTGGGATATGAGATCAGCCCTGTACTTTGGAAAAAGGTACGAAGAGGCTTAAGCGCAGGACGCGTCCAGTCAGTCGCGCTTCGCATCATAGCTGACAGGGAAGAAGAGATAAACGCATTCGTTCCTGAGGAATACTGGTCGCTTGACGCGGATTTTGGAATAAACGGCACAAAAAAATCATTTGAAGCACATTTCTTCGGAAAAGGAAAGGATAAGATAGCTCTGACATGCAGGGAAGACGTTGATAAAGTCCTTTCAGAATTAAAAGATGCAAAGTTTAAAGTTACGGAAGTCAAGCCTGGCGAAAGGATAAAAAAGGCACCCTTCCCGTTCACTACATCAACACTTCAGCAGGAAGCGTCAAAGCAGCTCAATTTTTCAACTTCAAAGACAATGAGGCTTGCACAGCAGCTGTATGAAGGAGTCAATATAAAGGGGCAGGGACAGGTAGGTCTTATCACTTATTTGAGAACTGACTCGATAAGGATATCTGATGAAGCAGATGCAGCTGCCAGAGATTTTATACGCAAGCAGTATGGCGCGTCCTATACAGCTCATTACAGCAATTCAGGTAAGAACGGATCCAATGTGCAGGATGCGCATGAAGCCATCCGGCCGACCGAGGTTACCAGAACGCCTGTATCGATTAAAGACGATCTGCCCAGGGACCTTTTCAGATTGTATCAGCTTATCTGGAAAAGGTTTGTCGCCAGCAGGATGCAGAATGCTTCATACAATGTCGTTTCATCAGAAATAGAGGGCGGCGGTTATACCTTCCGTGCTTCAGGATCTAAGCTTGCTTTCGAAGGGTTCCTTGCAGTGTACACGCAGGACGAAGAAAAGAAAGAGGTGAACGCTCCGGTATTCCTTCTGAGTGAAGGAGACGAGACGCCTCTTATGAAGCTGAAGGATGAGCAGCATTTCACTCAGCCTCCCGCACATTATACGGAGGCCACGCTGGTAAGAGCTCTCGAGGAGCTCGGAATCGGGCGCCCGAGTACATATGCGCCTACGATCACGACGATCCTTGCGCGCCATTATATTACAAAAGAGGGTAAAAATCTTTTTGTTACGGAACTCGGCGAGGCTGTTAACGGTCTGATGAAAGAAGCTTTCCCTGACATCGTGGACGTGCATTTTACTGCGAATATGGAAGATGCGCTGGATAAAGTCGCCGATGGTACTGTCGAGTGGAAGAGTCTGCTGAAGGAATTCTATCCTGATCTTAAAAAAGAAGTAGATAAGGCTGAAGCAGAGCTTGCGCATGTCAAGGTAGCCGATAAAGTTACCGATGTTATCTGCGATAAATGCGGACGCAACATGGTGATCAAGATCGGACCGCACGGTCAGTTCCTTGCATGTCCCGGATTTCCGGAGTGCAGGAATACAAAGCCTATAATCGAAAAGACCGGCGCTGTATGTCCGGAGTGCGGCGGCGATATCATAGTACGGAGGACCAAAAAGGGAAGACGGTATTATGGCTGCGAAAAGTATCCGGAGTGCAAATACATGACATGGCAAAGGCCGAAAGCTTCTAAAAAGAAAGCGGATGAATAAAGGGCTGTCGCACTTAGTATATAATGATGCATATCCTGTATATTCCTGAAAGAAGTAATATACAGGATATGCATTAATTATAATTAGCGCGACAGCCTCTTTATCAGTAATTCGCTAAATTCGAAGCATAGTCTATTATTATCTTGCAGCCGCTTCTTACAGCCCTCATGATAGTGATCATGGAGCTTTCAGAGACTGCTACGCACCCGCCGGTTGGCCTGGTTCCTCCGCAGTGAAGGAAGATGGCTGAGCCTGCCCAGGGAATGCATTCCGGATTGCAGTTAATATTCAGACAATACTGGTAGTCGTTGACATAGTCGATGAGATGTTCGGCGGAATTCCAGTTTACAGGAGTCGTCCTGGTGGTGACAAAGCGGTTGTAAAGAGGAGAGTATACATCATCTACCCAGTAATGTGTGCTGTCGACCTGCGTATACGGAAGCGACGTTCCGGGGTTCGGATATATTCCGAAAGCTTCGGTGAAGCCGAAAATGCCGGCAGGAGATTTGGCATCTCCCTCGACTATGGTACCTATTCCTCCGCGTCCGGTCATGCCGGGAACAGAGAGGATCTTATGCCAGGTCCCGTCATGGTTTTTGTTGAGCATGGTTACCGTGCAGGTACAGTCACCGGAATTCGAACCAGAGACGATTATCAGCTGGTCGTTATCTGCTGCGGCTGTCAGAGAGGCGGCAAGAGCCGTTTCGCTGTCGGCGCCAGATGAAGTGTCTATATAAAAATCCGCGCCGCAAAGATAGGTGTTTCCGGAGTAGACATGCACATCGAAGGTACCGGAATTATAGTGATCCAGACAACTGAATCCGCATGTCCAGGTGTTCCCGCCGGAATAGACAAGCGGATACCAGATAAGATCGTCCTGGCCGTTCGTTTCGCTCCATACGGCAGCCTTTGGGGCTTCATAGGATGAATTAATGCCTGTCACTACGATGGAACCGTTTCCTGAACCATTGTCATTAAATACTATTTCTCTGGTAATTATCATATCGTATGAGACACCGCCTGCAAAAGCACTCTCACCGTTTCCGTTGAATGCATAAATATGGAAATCTATTTTGCCGTCATGCTTCAGAACCGATGATGAGACGGTGGCTTTCCAAAGCCCGGAAGCATTGTCGAAAGCCAGCTCATGCCAGGAAAGATCGTCCTGGCCTCCTGCCTCACTCCAGATAGCAGTTTTCATGGATGAAATGTTCGGCATGCCGGTGCCAGGGACAGCAATATTAAAATCAGAGCCTGTCATATCTACAGACACTGTATTTATCGGAAAAGCAAGATCAGCCGATACTCCGTCTATATATGAGTATCCGCTGCTCCCGTAAATATAGACGTGGGAATTGTAAACGTCCCAGTGATAATTATGATCGGCGATATTATAGGAAACGTGGTACAGGCCGTCTTCACCGGGTTCAGCTGGATACCATACGATATCTCTCTGATCCGGATAGCTCCAGGTCGGCACCATGACGGAACGCCTGCCGACGCTTCCACTGAACTGTATATCAAGAGATACATTTCCGGACGACCTGTCGATCGACGATATGGATACAGAGCCGCTGAGCGGCTGGTCATCTGCGCTTTCATCGATGTGTATGGCTTTACCGCCGGCAAATGAGCTTTGGCCATTGTAATTAAAAGCATAAATATGGAAATCTATATTTCCTCCATGCAGCAGATGCGAAGAGGAGAAGGTTCCGCTCCAGACGCCGAGAGAGGGGTCGTAATGCAGATCATGCCATGCAAGATCGTCCTGACCCCCGGTTTCACTCCAGTCTGCTGTCATCATGGAAGAAATGCCCGGCCAGGCAGAGCCTGGAATACTGACCGTAAAGTACGAACCTGAATATGTGACCGTTGGTTCATATACCGGTATACTCATGTCACAGGAAATACCGTCGATATATTGCATCGAACCGTCATTTCCTCTTGCATACACATGGGAATGGTATATGGCCCAGTGATTATTGTGGGCGGATATATTATATGAAATATGATAAAGGCCGTCTGTGCCTGCTGACGCAGTATACCAGATCACATCTCGCTGATCCGGATAGCTCCATGTCGGAACATACACGGTATTTATACCATCTGCTCCATCGATCATGATGTCAAGTGATACAGTTCCGCCGGCAGGGTCGGAGTATGAAGATACGATCATGCCAGATGCCGCGCCGCGCCCGCTTGAATATTCGTCTGAAGATCCGCTGTCAGCTGCAGTTTCTGCAGGGACGTCTGCAGACGTCTCTGTTTCGTAATCTTTATCCGGTGAGATCTCTTCATATAATTCAGTTACTTCCGAGTCTGTTTTTATCTCCTCGGCACTGACTGTACAGACAGTGAAAAGGCAGATGCACAGCACTATAGTGATCATTTTATAAAAACGGTAATTTTTTCGCATATCATCCTCCTCTGATTAAGAACATATCAGAAACGTATTATTAAATCAAATAAAATGCATTGTAAAACCTTCTTGATATCGCTGTTATACCAAAGTAAAATAATCAGAAGAGGAGATGACCGGTTTCACGGTCGTCAGGGTGCGAGAATTGACTAATACTACACAGAGAGTCCGCGGAGATTTTTCCAAAGGGTCGGTCTGGAAAACCGTCGTTGCTCAGGCAGTGCCGGTCATGCTGGCCCAGATGGTTCAGATACTTTATAATGTCGTAGACAGAGTTTTTATCGGACATATGCCGCTTAACGGTTCTATAGCGCTGACCGGAGTCGGACTGGCGTTCCCGATAACGACGTTGATCATGGCTTTTACAAACCTTTTCAGCGTAGGAGGTACGCCGCTGTTTGCGATAGCAAGAGGGCAGAAAAATGAAAAACGCGCTGAAACGATACTGAACCAGGTGACATTCCAGCTGGTTTTGTCCGGGATCATACTGTTTTTTATATGTTACTTTTTCAGAAAACCGATACTGTATCTTTTTGGCGCGAGCGATCTTTCATATCCGTACGCAGACTCATATCTTAAGATATACCTGTGGGGAACAGTGTTCACAATGTTTGCCACGGGACTCAACGGGTTTATTAACGCACAGGGGTATCCGGGGATCGGCATGATGACTATCCTGCTGGGAGCGGCGATGAACATCGCACTCGATCCGGTATTTATATATACCCTGGACATGGGCGTCTCGGGTGCGGCTGTGGCGACGGTAATAAGCCAGGGAGTTTCGGCACTCTGGGTGCTGAAATTCTTCCTTGGGAAAAA
>CADBMM010000177.1 GCA_902795795.1 uncultured Lachnospiraceae bacterium
GAAAAGAAAAAACGTTCCCGTTGGAGCAGGTGCCAAAAGCATTCTGGAGATCCACGGAGAAGCCGGTAAGAGATTAAAGGGTTTATACCCGGTTCTTTTACCGTTTTTTGTTTTTAGGAGGCAAACATGTCTGGAGAACAACGATGGAATACCGTGCTTTTGTCAGGATATGCAAAACTGCCGGCCAATACTACCATAGAAGCCGCATACCATATTCTGGTAGTAACCGTACTTTTTGATAAACGGACCGGGGTGATCGTAGATGCGGAAGCATCGATGATAACAGAACTGACAAAGAATTTCGTAAAAAAACTACTGATCGGCTACAATCTGAACGACGGGCCTGAAGAACTGATGGAAGTTTTTGAGAATTTCTATTACGGTAATGCCAAAAAAGCTTTGGAAACAGCAATACGGTCACTTTTCATAAAATACAAGGACTATGTTGCCGAACAGAATCCGTTCATGTAAGAAACTGCACTGCCTGCCGAAGGCATAAGCAGATCATATAAACACATTCCATATACACACCGTTTTCGCCGGGGGCTGTATAAAAACAGCAGGAACCGGCAGAAGAGCCGGTATAACGCAGGAGGCGTAAGAGCCTAATGACGTTGTACCGGCTTTTTGTGTTATTCGGGATTCTTACAGGAGACGAGGAGGAAGAAAAAATGAAACTGAAAAAAGACAATCTTGTGGTTTCGGTCGAAACAGAGCCCGGCAGCAGGGGAGCTGAGATCGCAGAAGAACTTGCCGGGAAGCTGGGTATTCCGTGTTACGGACAGGAGATCCTGGAAGAGGCATCGAAGATCAGCGGAATTTCCATGAAACTGCTGAAACGCTACGAAGAAAGGAATGTGCATTCGGCTTATAAGCTGGATGCGGAAGATGAAAGCGACATCATTCTGCCGCCGGCCAGAATGTTCATTATGGCGCAGATAGCTGCCTGCAGACATTTGGCGGAAAAGCAAAGTTGTGTACTTGTAGATCATCATGCAAACACTGCGCTTGGCGGCATGGATGACCATGTCCGGGTGTTCGTGCATGCCGACAGGGAGGCCAGGGAAGAACGATACGCTTTTGAGAAGCATATCACCCCGGAAAAAGCTAAAAAAGATCTGCCAAAGGAGGAACGCAGACGCCGCAGATATTACCGCAGCGTTTCCAGAAACTGGGGGAAAGCAGGCAGTTATGATCTGACGGTCAATTCCACTCATAACCCGCCCCAGGTCATTGCAGGCCATATCGTTGACTATCTGCAGAACCTTACGGAGGACAGCCTTGTCCACCCTACACAAGCGCGAAAGCGCAGCGCCTGATCAGGGGAGCAGAGATCGTCTATCTGGATGAATACCGGAGAAGAAAAAACAAAACAGGAAGAATCCAATGAGCTGAAAACAGCTCTGGAAATATATCTGAAAACAGAAAAGAAAAAAGAGAGGAAATCTATCATGAAAATCAACAAAAACGAAATGATCATTACTATCGACAGTGAACTTGGAAGCAACGGCGATAAGATCGCTGATGAATTATCACAGATCCTCGGGATCCCCTGCTATGGTGAAGAGATCCTCGACCGCGCCTCAGAAATCAGCGGAATTCCTTATAAACTGATGCACCGCTATGACGGACGCACGGTCCATGCGGCTTATGACCTTTTAGCGGATTCAGACGAGCCGATCAAGATCGCTCCGGCAGCAGATTTTGTTACCGCGCAGGTATTTGCCGCCCGTCAGCTTGCTTCGGCAGGCCCCTGCATTTTAGTTGACCGTCATGCGAATGCGGCCCTTGCGGGAAATAAAAACCATATCAGCATTTTTATCCACGCTGATTTCGAAGACAGAGCGAAAGTGTTTGCGTCACAGAAAGGTTTAAGCGAGACGGCAGCAGTCCGTTCCCTGAAAAAAGCAGACCGGGCATACGGAAACTATTATAGAGGCAACAACAAGGGCTGGGGTGATGCAGGAAAATACGATATGACGGTTAATGCTTCCGATGCAGATACGGCAGCTGTAGCGGAAATGATCGTATCGTTCCTTGAGACTATGACAGGTATGACACTTCGCCAGGAAGAACGTCAGAAGAAGGTCGGATGATTTTTCAACGGCATGTCATATAACATTCATTATTAAAGAGGAACTGGATCATGAATCTTTCAATATTACAAACTGTCGGTCTCCTGATCAGCATTCTGGGCATTGCAGGACTTGCTATCTGGTCGGGCACAAGACCGCAGAGTTACGGAAATATCAATGGTTCCCCCATAGTCGCAGGCATTATTATGGGAACGCTGGTCGGCGGTTCATCCACCGTCGGTACGGCCCAGCTGGCTTTTAATTACGGTATGTCCGCCTGGTGGTTCACACTTGGCGGAGGTATCGCCTGCCTGATGCTGGCGCTGGTCTATGCCAAACCGTGGAGAAGATCCGGATGCATGACGCTGATCGGCATTATCAGTAAGGAATACGGCCCAAGAGCCGGGCTGGCAGCTTCACTGATGAGCTCGCTGGGAACTTTCATTAATGTAATAGCGCAGCTGATCGCGGGAACAGCTGTCATAGCTGTTATCGCACCGAACCTCGGGATGATCCCGGCACTTATCATTACCGCAGCTTTTATGGCGCTTTATGTAGTACTTGGAGGAACACAAGGCGCCGGAATAGTCGGTATTTTAAAGCTTGTTCTTTTATATGTTTCAATGATCGGATGCGGAGCGATGGTACTGGTCCTGACCGGTGGTATCGGAGGTTTCCTTCAGATGACGGGTTCGATCGATAATCCGGCGGGAGTGAACTTCGGGAGCCTTATCGCTCAGGGAGCGGGAAAGGATATCGGCGCAGGTGTTTCCCTGGTGCTTGGTGTTCTGACGACCCAGACATATGCGCAGGCTGTAATGTCCGGAAAATCCGACCGCGCTGCACGGACCGGATCGCTGATCAGCGCGTTCCTGATACCGCCGATAGGGATCGGAGGAATACTGGTCGGACTGTTCATGAGGGCAAATCACCCGGACATTATAGCTAAGAATGCATTGACGACATTTACGACTTTATATCTTCCCCCTGTCCTGTCAGGGCTGATACTCGGAACGCTTTTTATCGCTGTCGTGGGTACCGGAGCCGGACTTGCCATGGGAATATCAACGATCATACGCAGAGATATCCTGCAGCGTTATTCAGATCGGATGAGCGATGCGAAGCTTAATAATTTTCTTTCCAAATGTATTATTATCCTCGTCATGGCAGCAGGAGTGCTCCTTTCATCCGGACCGCTTGGCGATACGATCCTGAGTTTCGGGTTCATGTCCATGGGCCTGCGCGGCGCAGTAGTTTTCTTTCCGATGACCCTTGCCTTGTGGAAACATGGCAAGATCAACAAGGCCTGCATTCTGGTCTCTATCATTGCCAGCCCGCTGACCGTTTTGCTTTTCGGAACAGTATGGCATCTGCCGGGCGGCCTTGATCCTCTTTTTGCCGGAGTGGCCGTATCTGCAGTGTGCTGCATCGTAGGAAGAATGATAGGCAACAAGAAGAAAACGATCAGGCTTCTGCATCCATCGCATGCGGAAGCAGAGCATCTTGTCATCGTTATAGACAGTGAACTCGGTTCGCACAGTTCCGAGATCGCGCATCAGGTTGCCGGCAGCATGGGGATCCCGTGCTACGATAAGGAGATCCTGACAAAGGCAGCTGAGATCAGCGGAATTTCGGAGAAACTGTTCAAACGTTATGACGAGCGCCCTGTAATAGCAGCTTATGACATCACTGCAGACGAGACTGAAAATATGAAGCTGCCGCCGTCAGGTGCGTTTGTTCAGGCGCAGATGGCTGCCTGCAGAGCCTTTGCGCTGCAGGGGCCCTGCGTTCTGACAGACCGGTTTGCTTCCCGTGCGCTCAGTGAAAACAGCGATTGCATAAAAGTATTTATCGGTGCCGATTTTGAGTATCGTGCAAAAGTATATGCACTGGAGAACGGCTTAGGCGCTGCTGCCGGCCGAAAGAAACTGCATAAACTGGACCGTGTACGTACCCGTTATTATAAGGGGTACAATAAAAGATGGGGTTACGCCGGTGATTATGCTTTTGTGGTTAATTCGACAGAGGAAGACCCGAAAGCTCTGGCGGAAGATCTGACCGAACGGGTCCTGAATTCGCTTGGCGGAACCAGCCGGAAACAGGCTGCGGCAAGCTGAAAACAGATACAGCGGGGTTCTTCCCCGCTGTATCTGTTTGTTCGATCAAGGTTCTTTAATCATTTCCACGAAATGCCTGAGTGCGACATTCCGGTTGTTTTTATGCCAGCCGACTGAGCGCTCGATCAACGCCTCCGGTATATCCAGTGGGATCGCCAGCACATTTTCCGGCAGCATCC
>CADBMM010000178.1 GCA_902795795.1 uncultured Lachnospiraceae bacterium
GAAAAAAGGGTTCCGAATCTTCCGAAACCCCTTTAAAATAGGCATCGAAGCGACAGGATTTGAACCTGCGGCCTCTGCGTCCCGAACGCAGCGCTCTACCAAACTGAGCCACGCTTCGATTTGCTGAAAACAGCTTGTTTATAATACTTTAATCCGCGATGAATGTCAAGGGGGTATCTCTTATTTTATTTGTTGTTTTTCTGCATTGCCGAAAAATACATAATAACTTATACACATATTGTGTGGTTTAGTGGTAGAGCTCTATTATACCAAGGAAAACTGCTGCTGAAAGTGCAGATTTTGCTAAATGACGGAGCGGGAACAAAAACTTGCATTATTTTAGTCAATAATTAATGATTGACGTAAAATAATGCAAGTTTTATAATGTTGACTTGTGAATGCTGTCGGAATATGTATGATACTGCATAGGTATCCGACTGTTTACAATAATAATGATCAGGCCGAGCATCGATGTTCGGCTCGTGCAAGGAGAAAATATGTGGACAGCTGACAGCTGGAAGGATTTCGAAGTACTGGACGCCACAAACGGCGAAAGGCTTGAAAGATGGGGAGATTATTATCTGGTTCGTCCGGATCCCCAGACTATATGGAATACAAAAAAAGAACATCCTGCCTGGAAAAAAGTCAACGCCGTATATCACAGGAGCACAAAAGGCGGCGGAGAATGGGAGATATTTGATCTTCCGAAACAGTGGGAGATAACTTACGGAAATCTGCATTTTCAGCTGAAACCCTTCAGCTTCAAGCATACAGGGATCTTTCCGGAGCAGGCTGTGAACTGGGACTGGATGTCTGGAAAGATCAGAAACGCAGGACGGAGCATCAAGGTGCTTAACCTGTTCGCATATACAGGCGGAGCGACGCTGGCCTGTGCGGATGCAGGCGCCGCAGTAACGCACGTCGACGCTTCTAAAGGCATGGTAGGCTGGGCAAAGGAAAATGCCGCGTCATCCCATCTGGAAGACCGGCCGATAAGATGGCTCGTAGACGATTGCCGCAAGTTCATTGAAAGAGAAATAAGAAGAGGAAACAAATATGACGCCATAATCATGGATCCTCCCTCATACGGTAGAGGGCCGAAAGGCGAGATATGGAAGATAGAAGATTCCATATACGATTTTGTTACTCTTTGCGGGCAGGTACTAAGCGACGAACCTCTGTTCATGGTCATCAATTCATATACAACAGGTCTTGCACCATCGGTGCTGACATATATATTAAGCAGCGCTCTTAAAGAAAGAAAAGGAACCGCCGTTTCCGATGAAGTCGGACTTCCGGTACAAAGCTCCGGGCTTATCCTGCCATGCGGAGCCTGCGGAAGGTGGACACCATAAAAGAAGGAGAACCAGAGATGAAAACCTACTCAGAAAGAACAGCAGACGAACTTAAGGCCATACTTGCCGAAGAGAAAGAGAAATATGAGCAGATAAAGGCCCTTGGCATAAAGCTCGACATGTCGAGAGGCAAGCCTTCGAAGGAACAGCTTGATCTGAGCAAAGATATGCTTACCTGTATTTCCGAAAATGCAGACTGCTATGATGAAGCCGGCACGGATTGCAGAAACTACGGTTCTCTGGCAGGTATTCCCTCAGCAAGAAAACTGATGGGCGACCTTATGGGAGCTCCGGCGGATCAGACTATCGTTTGCGGAAATGCCAGCCTTACGATCATGTTCGATACAGTTGCCCGCGGATTTACGCATGGCTTCGCCGGAAATACGCCCTGGGCAAAGCTGGACAAGGTCAAATTCCTGTGCCCGGTACCGGGCTATGACAGACATTTCGGCGTGACCGAACATTTCGGCGTTGAAATGATCAACATCCCGATGAAGAGCGACGGTCCGGATATGGATCTCGTGGAGCAGTATGTTAATAATGACCCGGCGGTAAAGGGTATCTGGTGCGTTCCTAAGTATTCAAACCCGCAGGGAATCACCTATTCCGCAGAAGTGGTAGAGCGCTTCGCAAAGCTTAAGCCCGCTGCGCCTGATTTCAGGATATTCTGGGATAATGCATATGGAGTGCATATCATTACCGAGAATGAGGACCCGAGAGATGACCTGGCCAACATCCTTGAAAGATGTGAGGCCAACGGCAATCCCGACATGGTATTCGTATTCGCTTCGACATCCAAGATCACGTATGCCGGCGGCGGTATCTCGGCGTTTGCTTCTTCGAAAAAGAACGTGGAAGAGATGCTGGGACACATGACATATCAGATCATAAGCCATGATAAGATGAACCAGCTCCGCCATGTAAAATTCCTTAAGGATATCGACGGGATCAAAGCCCAGATGCAGAAACATGCAGCCCTTATGCGGCCGAAATTCCTCCTTGTCGACGAGATACTGAAGAAAGAACTGGACGGTCTGGGCATTTGCAGTTATACTTTACCGAGGGGCGGCTATTTCATTTCCTTCGATGCTATGAACGGCTGCGCCAGAAAAATAGTAAACATGGCTAAGGAAGCGGGACTTGTTCTTACAGGTGCCGGAGCCTCATATCCGTATCATAATGATCCGGATGACTCCAACATCCGTATCGCGCCGAGCCTCCCTGGCCTGGATGAATTAAAAAAAGCAGCAGACCTGTTTGCGGTCTGCGTAAAAATCGCCAGTCTTGAAAAAATACTTGAGAACAGATAAGCATTCAGGGCTGGCCGAAAAAAGGACCGGTGAAGAATGAAAACAAAAAAAGCAGTTCTTATGATAATAGTTGTTTCGGCTGTTCTGATACTGGCATGTACTATTGCCGCCAGAATAGTCATAAACAATTTTGGCGTGGCATATTTTGAAGACAGATTCCTGCCCGGAACCTATCTTAATAACGTTGACTGTTCACTGCTTACTGCAGAGCAGACAAAGCAGACATTGCAGGAGAATATCGGCGAATATGAGATCGAACTTGTCGAAAGAGGAGATCAGACCGAATATGTCACGGGAGAAGAGCTGGGATTGTCATATGTAGATGACGGCAGCGTAGACAGTCTCATCCAGGACCAAGATACCGAATTGTGGCTTTATTATTTGAATACAAGGGGAGATTACAACCTTCCGGCGTCGTTCGATTATGATAAAAGCTACGTTTCATTCCTGGTAGAAGAGCTTAACTGCATGAATGAAGAGAATGTGATCGAGCCTGTAGACGCTTATCTTGAGCAGACAACAGATGGTTTCTATATCGTCCCTGAGATAGAAGGTACAAAGGTCGATAAGGATAAACTTGTTTCACTCATTGAAAATGCTGTATCTACCGGAGCCAAATCTATAGATATGGACGCTGAAGGGGCTTATGTGGAGCCTGCTGCTACATCCGAATCGGAGACCCTTCTTGCAGCTCTGGAAAAAGCGAACAATCTTATAAGCGCCGATATTACATATGATTTTGTAGACAGGCAGTACCGCGTTGATAAAAACACTATTTTGAGCTGGCTTGTAAAGTCAAGCGACGGCTCATATGAGATCGATGAGGCCCTTGTGGCTGCATGGGTCGACCAGATGGCTTACGATACCGATACCTTTGGACTTCCGAGGACCTTCATGACATCATACGGCGTTCCGATCCAGCTTGAAGGTGGCGGAGACTATGGATGGGCAACAGATAATGAAGCTACTACAGCACAGCTCATCCAGCATCTTTATGCCGGCGATGTAATTATTACGCAGCCTGAATATGTATTTACCGCCAGCGACAGATCCTCAAATGACATCGGCGGAAGATACGTAGAGGTCTGCATAGTTGACCAGCACCTTTGGGCTTATGACAACTATCAGCTTATAGCAGACGCGCCTGTAGTTACAGGCTGCCCCGCGATCAACTCCGAAACACCCTCGGGAAGTGTCTGGGCGATAGATGCTAAGATGACAGATTTCGACTTCACCTATTTCCCGGGCAGCAGTTCAAAGTACTGGATGCCATTTAACGGCGAATGCGGCATTCACGATTCCGACTGGAGGTCACACGATCAGTTCGGCGGAGATCTTTATCTTACGAACGGCAGTCATGGCTGCGTCAACACCTGGTTTGAAGCCGCGGAGGCAATTTTCATGCATATGTCCATCGGAGATCCGGTAGTAGTTTATTATTCGCTTGACCAGGTGCACGGACCCGATCCGACGGCACCGAACCTTGCGGGCTGATGCCGCATAATTGAAAGGGGACAGCAATGAAGGTCATAGTTCTTGCGGCAGGAACAAGCTCTGAAAGAGATATATCTATAGTTTCAGGCACAGGTGTTGCGAAAGCGCTTAAGAAACGCGGCCATAACGTATATATGCTGGATGTGTTTTTCGGCTGCAGCGATGATGAGGCTGAGAATGCTTTCGCAAACGAGCAGGATTTCGATAAAGCTGCCGCGTTAATGAAAGAAAATACAGGAAAGGTCGAGAATGAGAAAAAGATCCGGAGAGTCTTTTTCGGACCGAATGTTCTGAAGCTTTGTTCGGAAGCCGATAAGGTCTTTATGGCACTGCACGGGGCGAACGGAGAGGACGGAAAGGTCCAGGCTGTATTTGATCTTTTCGGGATCCAGTATTCCGGATGCGGTTATCTGGGAAGCGCTATAGCCATGGACAAAGGCTATACCAAGATATTATTCAACTATTTTGGCGTGGCAACTCCGGAAGGCTTTGTGATCAGCAAAAATGAAAAGGATCATTCGCTGGAACGCAGAGGGATGACGCTTCCTGTCGTGGTCAAACCGCTTTGCGGCGGGTCCAGCGTCGGCGTCACCATAGCAAAGAACCCTGATGAATATGAAAACGCGCTTAAGACCGCCTTTGAGCTTGAAGAAAAGGTCGTGGTTGAAAAATACATAAACGGACGTGAGTTTTCAGTCGGAGTCATAGGAGATGAGGTCTATCCGGTCGTAGAGATCATCGTAGATGAAGGCTTTTATGATTACGAAAACAAATATAACGGCCGTACACGCGAGGTCTGTCCTGCAGAGCTGGGGCCTGAAAAGACCAAAGAGATGCAGGAACTCTCAAAAAAAGCAGCGGCGGCTCTTGGGATAACCGGTTATTCCAGAATGGATATCATTATGGATGCGGCAGGCAGGATGTATTGCCTTGAGGCAAACACACTGCCCGGCATGACGCCGACAAGCCTTGTGCCGCAGGAAGCTCAGGCTCTGGGCATGAGTTATGAAGAACTTTGCGATACTCTGCTTAAGCAGGAAAAATAAACTGGAGACAAAATGATCAAAACAAATCTTAAGACCCTGGCGGAGTATTCCCAGGGTCAGTTTTATGGGAAAGACGAAGAAAAAGACCTTGAAATAAAAGGGATCACTACAGACAGCCGCAAGGCTGCCGAAGGCGTTCTGTTTGCCTGCATAAAGGGCGAAAGAGTCGACGGACACGACTTTATAAATAAAGCGAAGGAAGCTGGTGCCGCTGCAGTTATCTGTGAAAAAGCACCTGATATCGACATCCCGTATATTCTTGTGGATTCTACGGTGAAGGCTCTTCAGGACATCGCGAGGGAAATGCTGAAAAAAGCTGATATCCCGGTCGTTGCGATCGGCGGTTCCGTCGGCAAGACCAGCACGAAAGAAATGGTAGCATCCGTGCTTTCGCAGAAATTCAATATTTTAAAGACAGAAGGCAATTTCAATAATGAACTCGGCCTGCCCTTGACGATATTTGAGCTTAGGGAAGAGCATGAAGCGGCAGTTCTTGAACTTGGCATCAGCGATTTCGGAGAAATGCATCTTCTGGCCTCGATCGCGCGTCCGGATATCTGCATTCTTACGAATATTGGAGACTGTCATCTTGAACAGCTTCATGACCGTGACGGCGTTCTTAAAGCCAAGTCTGAGATGTTTGATTTCCTGGAAAAGGACGGAGCGATCATCTTAAACGGCGATGATGAAAGACTGCGCCGTGTTCAGCCGGTTAATGGAGTTGAACCGTATTTTTATGGCTTTAATGAAGATAACGAACTGCGCGCCGTGAATATCAGAAAAAACGGTCCTCTTGGCAGTGATTATTTGATAAAGACAAAAGAGCTTGCATTTGAAGTAACATTGCATATGCCGGGAGATCATATGATCCTTAATTCGCTTGCCGCAGCGGCAGCAGGTTTGAAGCTGTGTCTGACGCCCGAAATGATAAGTCGGGGCATTTCTGATTATGTATCCATAGACGGCCGTTTCAAGGTCATAAAGAGCGGAAAATATACTGTAATAGACGACTGCTACAACGCCAACCCCATGTCTATGAAAGCCTCGCTTTCCGCGCTTGCCGGGATGCCTGGCAGAAAAGTTGCCCTGCTTGGCGATATGGGAGAGCTCGGAAAGGACGAAGAACAACTTCACTATGGCGTGGGAGAGCATGCTTCCGGGCTGGGTATAGACGTAATCTGCTGTGCCGGACCTCTCAGTAAAAACATTGTACAGGCTCTTAAAGACAACGCCAGCACCAGCGAGCTGCATTATTTCACCGACAAAGCCGCCCTTTTATCCACCCTCCCGCAGATCTTAGAAGAGAATGACACGGTTCTTGTGAAAGCATCCCATTTTATGGAGTTCGGAGATATAGTAAAAAGTCTGATCACGCCTTGAAATCACTCCGAGCATCAAAAAGGGCTGTCACACTACACATATACAGACGCATACCACAGTATATTTCTGAAAGAGACATTGCGGGTCCCGGTACTTCGCGATTCGCAAACGCAGTGCAGCGAGCGCGTTAGTACCGCTGGGGAAC
>CADBMM010000179.1 GCA_902795795.1 uncultured Lachnospiraceae bacterium
AACTCTATAAACGGCGTCATGGCGGATTTCTATATGAGCGAAACTGTCAATGCCGGCAAGAAAGCAAATGTAGGTATTACGTTATATACTGACGACCTGATGGAAATGGGCATCAGCGATATCGCCGATATCGAGATCAGCTTTGTTATAGAAGACAGTGAGACTTACGATGAATATCTCAGGACCGGCATGTTCCAGATCCCGACCTCTATCTCGGAAAGTTATGTATATCCGGAGGGACCGGCGCTTGCAGCACTGACAAATTCTAAAGTAATGAGCGAGACAGATCTCAATACTGTTTATTACTCAGATGAAGCTGAAGGCGAAGGCGATGTGACAGTTGCCGCCAAGTGGATGGGCACTGACTGGTCAAACTATACAGTTCTTAAATATGAAATAAACAACGCTTCTGATCAGAGAGTCGTTATTAGACCGACAGCGATCTCTTTTAACGGTCTTTATGCATCAGTAAGCTCAAGTGATTTATATATTTCACCGGGCAAAAAAGGCATAATCGAAATGAACGTTGATTATATGGTGGATTACAACGTAAGGACATGGGTAGGCCTTGAAGAGATCGGAAAGGTCGTACTGAATTATGATATCCTTGACGAAAGCAAGAGCAGCCTTATCGGCTCAGGCGTTGCCAACATCGAGATCGAAGGCGCTGCAACAGAGGCTGCTTATGAGGGAATAGAGCTTGTTAATGAAAACGGCATCAGAATCGAAGGTGTAGCCGTTACCCAGGAAAACAGCGATTACAGCCCGGACGTTTACTTTATCTTTGTTGCTGAAAACAACTCAGGAAAAGATCTTGAGTTCAGCACCTCATACGACGAATCATCTGTAAACGGATTTATGACGAGCCTGTCTTCGAATTATCCGATGATCCCGGACGGCGGAAAAGGACTTTTCATCTTAACACTTTATGACTGGTATTTCGCAGACTGCGATATCACGAGCTATGAAGATATAGAAGAGATGGAAACAGTAGTCGAAGCTTATGACTATGGCACATACAATACGGTTCTTGAAGCTCCGATCGGTCTCTACTTCACATCGGCTGAAGGCGGAGAGGAAGAACTGGAAGCAGCCGGCTGATAACAGACGGATGTGAATGGATCTACAGGCCGGGGATCGTAAGGTCCCCGGCTTTTTTGTGCAAAAAGCCAGTGAGCGCAGGGTATAACTGAAGACACGCCTGACTGGAAAATGTAACAAAAATATTACGAAAATATTTACGTATTTCGAGGCAAAATTTCCTGATTCTCCTGTTGACTGGACCGGATATATATGCTACACTTTGATTCGCTCCACAAGATATTGTGGTTTTGAGAAAAACTAATGTACTTTATATAGGGGGAGAGTTACCAATGAAAATCATCAAAAGAAACGGTACTGAAGCGACTTTTGATATAAGCAAGATCATTATCGCAGTTACAAAAGCGAATGATTCTGTCGCAGTAGAGTACCGTATGACACCTAATCAGATCAGAAGGATCGCAGAGAATGTAACAAACAACTGCGATGCTTTAGGCCGCGCTGCAACGGTCGAGGAAGTACAGGATATGGTAGAGCAGCAGATCATGGCTCACGGAGCTTATGAGGTCGCTAAATGCTATATCAGATACCGCTATACAAGACAGCTCATCCGCCAGTCACATTCCACAGACGACAAGATCCTCTCACTTATAAATTGTGAGAATGAAGAGGCCAAGCAGGAGAACTCCAACAAGAACCCTGTCATCAATTCCACACAGAGGGACTATATGGCCGGCGAAGTTTCGAAGGATCTTTCCGAGCGTGTTCTCCTCCCGCAGGATGTCGTTGATGCGCATAACGAAGGTATCATCCATTTCCACGACATGGACTATTATGCTCAGAGAATGCATAACTGCGACCTCGTAAACCTCGAGGATATGCTTCAGAATGGCACCGTTATTACCGGTACCGGTATTGAAAAACCGCACAGCTTTTCAACGGCCTGCAATATCGCTACTCAGATCATTGCCCAGGTCGCTTCGAACCAGTACGGCGGACAGTCCATTTCCCTTACGCATCTTGCACCGTTCGTAAATGTAAGCCGTGAAAAGATCAGAACGGACGTTGAAAGAGAGCTGGAGCTCATCGGAACGGAAGTAAGCGATGAAACAAAGCATCAGCTCGTAGAGACCAGACTTAAGGACGAGATCAAAAAAGGCGTACAGACCATCCAGTACCAGGTCGTTACGCTTATGACTACTAACGGACAGGCTCCCTTCGTTACAGTATTCATGTATCTCGGCGAGGCAAGGAACGAGCGCGAAAGAGCCGACCTTGCAATGATCATCGAAGAAGTACTCAACCAGAGATACCGCGGAGTCAAGAATGAATCGGGCGTATGGGTAACACCGGCTTTCCCGAAACTCATCTATGTGCTTGAAGAAGACAATATCCATGAGGATTCAAAATATTATTATCTGACAAAGCTCGCAGCCAAGGTAACGGCAAAGCGTATGGTCCCGGATTATATTTCCGAGAAAAAGATGCTTGAGCTCAAGGTCGATAAGAACGGCGAGGGACATTGCTACACATGCATGGGCTGCCGCTCATTCCTGACACCTTATGTCGATGAAAACGGCAAGCCGAAATACTACGGCCGTTTCAACCAGGGCGTTGTTACGATCAACCTTCCTGACGTAGCGCTTTCCTCACACGGGGATTTCGAAGAATTCTGGAAGATCTTCGATGAAAGACTTGAGCTTTGCCATAAGGCGCTGATGTGCAGACATAACCGTCTGAAGGGTACACCGTCCGATGTTGCACCGATCCTCTGGCAGCATGGCGCGCTTGCAAGACTTCAGAAGGGCGAGACCATCGACAAGCTGCTTTACGGCGGATATTCAACGATATCCCTCGGATATGCGGGACTTTACGAGTGCGTGAAGTATATGACAGGAAAATCCCACACCGATCCGGCAGCTACTCCGTTTGCCCTTGAGGTAATGGAACATATGAATGCGGCCTGCAGAAAGTGGAAGGCTCAGCACAATATCGACTTCAGCCTTTACGGAACACCGCTTGAGTCCACGACATACAAGTTTGCAAAATGCCTCCAGAAGCGTTTTGGCATCATCCCGGGAATAACTGATAAGGGATATATCACGAACAGCTACCACGTGCATGTTACCGAGGAGATCAACGCCTTTGACAAGCTGAAATTCGAAGCAGAGTTCCAGCATCTTTCACCGGGCGGAGCCATCTCTTACATTGAGGTCCCGAACATGCAGGATAATATCGAAGCAGTGCTTCAGGTAATGAAGTTCATCTATGACAATATTATCTACGCCGAGCTGAACACAAAGAGCGATTACTGCCAGGTCTGCGGTTACGACGGAGAGATCCAGATCGAAGAGGAAGACGGCAAGCTCATCTGGGTATGCCCGAACTGCGGAAATAAAGATCAGACGAAGATGAATGTTGCAAGACGTACCTGCGGATATATCGGAACACAGTTCTGGAATCAGGGCAGGACGCAGGAGATCAAGGACAGGGTACTGCATCTGTAATGTATTACGGCAATATAAAAAATTGTGATATAGCTGATGGCGAAGGGGTCCGTGTGACCCTCTTCGTTTCCGGCTGTACGAATAAATGCAAGGGCTGCTTCCAGCCCGAGACCTGGGATTTCTGCTACGGACAGCCTTTTACTGAGGAGACCGAAGAGGAGATCCTTTCCATGCTTAAGCCCGATTATATCAACGGGTTGACACTGCTGGGCGGTGATCCGTTCGAGCCGGAGAATCAGAGGGCGCTGCTTCCGTTCGTGAAGCGGGTCAGGGAAGCATATCCGCAGAAGAATATCTGGGCTTATACCGGATTTACCTATGATGAACTTAAAAAAGACGGTTCGCATCCCAGATGCGAGGTCACGGACGAGCTGCTTTCACAGATAGATATCCTGGTGGACGGCAGATTCGTGGAGGAGTTCAAGGACATAACGCTTAAGTTCCGCGGCTCCAGAAACCAGCGTATTCTGGATCTTAATGAGACCAGGAAAGAGGGAAGAGCGATCTTCTGGGAAGGCATCGTCGGCACTCGGAAATAAAGCCCCAAAAAGAAGTTCACCTGTAATACGGAAGGATAATAAGATGGATAAAAAAGCAATCTATAAACTGTCATACGGAGTATTCATGCTTTCTACCAAGGCCGGTGATAAGGTCAACGGCTGTATCACGAATACCTGCATGCAGGTGGCCAACAGCCCGACGCGGATAGCGATCGCATGCATTAATGCCAATTATACCTGCGATCTTATCAAGGAGAGCGGCGTATTTGCGCTGAGCCTTTTAAGCGAAGACTGCGGATATGAGCTTATACAGCATTTCGGAATGCAGTCGGGAAGGAATGTCGACAAATTTGCCAACCTTCAGCTGCCGACTGATGTTAACGGGATTCCTTATCTTGCGTGGCAGACCTGCGCTGTAATAAGCGGAAAGGTGCTGGAGAGCATCGATCTGGGAAGCCATACTTTGTTTATCGCCGAAGTCGTTGATGCCGTTAATTTGAATGACAGCGAGCCTTTGACATATGCGGATTACCAGAACAAGGTGAAGCCTAAGAAAGAGGCGGTGCAGACGGACAGAAAGATCGTCGGATGGAGATGCAAGATCTGCAATTATGTATACGAGGGAAGCGAGCTGCCGGCGGAATTTGCCTGCCCGGTATGCGGCCACGGACCCGAGGACTTCGAACCCGTATACGCCTGATCAATAATATAAAATGAAACACAGCCATACGGCCCGCCTTACCAGCGGGCTGTATTTGTTTGTAAAAGTATTTTTTCAAATTACGGACGGCGGTCAGCAGATATGTTCTGACGCTCCCGGGCTCGCATCCTCCTCAGCTGCATTGCCGACTACACTAGCGCCGCCGCCAATTCGGCGTAAGCATGCCTCAAGGCCGGCGGCTAAGTTCCGTCAGGCATGCATCTTCGGACTCGCTTCCGCAGGTTCGCTTACAGAAACATATCTGCCGTCCGCCGCTTTAATTTGAAAGCTTTTTCGTTTTGTCAGAAACATACATAAATGCAGGAATGATGCGTGGTTGAAAATATGCACAATAAACAAAGTTTTGGCTTGTAGGATACGTAGAATCGGACTATATCGTCTTGAAAACGCTGTGCGGATGTGCTTAAATCAAATTATTGGAAACGTTACCAGTAACGTTTCCGGAAAAAAGAAACTCAGCACCTCGGCAGGTACTTCCGGCGTGATACAATTATAAACAGGGAGGCAGGAAATGACGATAAAAGATGTTGCTGAAAAAAGCGGCGTTTCCGTCAGCACGGTCTCCAGAGTCCTGAACGACCATCCCGACGTCAGTGAAAAAGTAAGGGAACGCGTGCTGGCCGTTGTTGATGAACTCCACTACGTGCCGAACAACAGCGCAAGGGATCTTATAAAATCAGAAGCGGAAACGATAGGAGTGATCGTGAGGGGCTCCGATAACGAGTTCTTCACACCGGTCATAGAAAGGATCGAAGAAGAGATCGAAAAGACGGGATACAAAATGGCTGTTTCCCGTATAAAAGCCGGCGCGGATGAAGTTACGGCAGGCGCCAGCCTCGAAAGATCAAAACGCCTCAGCGGTCTTATCTTTCTTGGAGGATGCTTTGATTACACTCCTGAGCAGGTGGCGATGCTGAATGTTCCTTTTGTGTGCTGCACCTACACCAACAGTTTCGGCACACTGGATCCGGACAGATATTCATCCGTATCGATAGACGACTATGAAGAGGCCCGACGTGCCGTTGATTATCTGATAAAAAGAGGGCATAAAAAGATAGCTGTTCTCCTCGAGACGGTGGATGATCATTCCATCAGCCAGCTGAGATATAAAGGCTATCTGAGAGCCCTGGAAGACGCCGGGATCAGACCGGAGGATGACCTTACAGAGGAGACCGGATATTACGATATGGCGGCTGCCTATGACGGCATGAAAAGGCTGATAGAACGCCGGCCGGATCTTACGGCGGTATTTACCATAGCGGACAGCATGGCGATAGCGGCAATGAAAGCTCTGCATGACTGCGGCAGAAGGGTCCCGGAAGACTGTTCCGTGATCGCCATAGACGGAATAAAAACATCGCTGTATACGATCCCGACCTTAACGACATATATTCAGCCTGCCAGAGAAATGGGCGCGGAGGCAGTTAAGGCGCTTATCGGTATTCTGAAAGACAATAAGGGCCAGATACACAAACGTTTCGATACAAAACTGCGTACAGGCGGGACCGTGAAAACATTAGAATGAAGCGGAAAGCGTATCACATTAAACAGTTATGTCGGCAACAAGCCTTCATATAAATCAAGTATTATTTTTTAACCAAAAGTCAAATCAGGAGGAAACAAAAATGAAAAAGAAACTCAGTATTCTCATGGCCGCAGCGATGATGGTTGGCCTTCTTGCTCCGGGCATGCAGGCATTCGCCGCATCCGAAGGTTCTGTTTACTGGCTTAACTTCAAGCCCGAATCAGACGAAGTGCTTCAGGAAGTTGCTAAAATGTATACAGAAGAGACCGGAGTAGATGTAAAGGTCGTTACAGCTGCTTCAGGCTCATACAGCCAGACACTTAACTCAGAGATGGACAAATCCGATCCGCCTACTCTTTTCGTTATCGGAAACCAGGCAGGCGTTAAAGACTGGGCTGACTATGCTCTCGATCTTACCGACACACCGATCGCAAACGAGCTTAATACAGATGCTTACAACCTCTATTCAGAGGACGGCAAACTCGTATCCATCGGTTACTGTTATGAGTGCTACGGCATCATCGTTAACCCGGATCTTGTAGAAAAAGCCGGATATACGATGGAAGACATCACAAACTTCGAATCTCTCAAAAAAGTTGCTGAAGATATCCACGCCCGCGCAGACGAGCTCGGATTCGACGCATTCTCAGCATGCGATATGGATCCTTCCTCAAGCTGGAGATTCACAGGCCACCTTGCAAACCTCGAGTACTACTATGAAGAGTGCGATGACGGCGGCTGGACAGAGTGCCCGGCTGAACTCAAAGGCACATACATGGAGAACTACAAGAACCTCTATGACCTTTGCATCAACAACAGCACA
>CADBMM010000180.1 GCA_902795795.1 uncultured Lachnospiraceae bacterium
ATGCCGGCATGTCGGAATGGCAGACGAGGCAGACTCAAAATCTGTTGTAGGCAACTACGTGTGGGTTCAAGTCCCACTGCCGGCATAAAACAAGGAAGCAGCTAAAGCAGCTGCTTCCTTTGTATTTTAGTGCTATGATGCTGCCGCACTAAATGTATAACTGTGCGGCAGCATCAGTAGATCAGCATTTGATTTATTCTGCAAGATCAGCTTCTCGCAGCATTCCTTCGGACGGTGTGTATAAGAGCCTGATCTCATCGCCGATATTGATTATCGGAGCCAGAGGATTATCCTTAACGCTGACTGTGTAGTAATTCTCCTCATCGGTATCCAGCTTAAAGTAGAATATCGTATTTCCGCTGATCTCTGCCGTGCGGATATCAAGCACCTTGCCTTCTATCGATTCGGTCTTGCTGCTCTTAGTCTCATCTTCCGGCAGCTCACCGACGTCTTCTTCCTCTATAAAGCCTCCTGCAAGCATCAGTTCCTTGTAATTGGCCTGGCAGGCAGCGAGGGAATTTCCGGTCGCTACGATCTGATACTGCTGGACATTGACCATAGCATACTGCTTGACAAGTCCCGCGTCATCCTTAAGTGCCATGAAATACGTAGGCTGTCCGGAGACATTCAGGAGCAACGGGAATGTCGCGTTATAGCTGAACTGCTGTACAGCGCCCTCTGCTGACGACATTGCCGAGGTCTCTTCCGCTCCGGCGCAGGAATAATAATTCGCTTCCTTAGTACGCTGGTTTACAAGTATAAATCCTATATTTCCGCGGTCTCCCGTAACTGACGTTACGCCGGTGTACATCCATACGTCGTCATTTAAAGCTATATAGTTGTATCCTGAGGTCGTCTCCGTACAGTTTGACTGCCCGAACAGGGAGTTCCAGAAGCCGTTAAGATATCTTCCGTAGTAGTTATACTGCTCTACGATCAGATCAGCCGAGAATACTCTATCCACCCATGTCGGGATCTCGGAAAGCTCATAATACTGCGACTCGCCGGTAACAGCGTTCATCAGAACCGCTCCCTTGCAATCCGTGCCGGAGAAAAGGCCGATCGTCTTGTTTATTACCGAAGCGACCCAGTACGGTGTGCCCTCTTCGTCGATCTCGAAGTTGATATCGTCGAACATGAATGTCGGATATGAAAATCTCAGGTGTCTGTTCAGATCACGGTTAAAATACTCTGAGGGTGAATATTTTATTCCTTCCTCCAGACGTACGACCGTAACCTCCTGGGTACGCATATCTATCCTCATGTAGGCTGGTATGCCCTTGCTGACGTTGTTTACCCACTTAAAGAAGCCGCCGTAATCAAGATAGGCCGTGCGGATAGGCGCATCCTGATAATTTATCTGGGAAGTTGAACCATTCACCGCAAACTGGCTTACAAGATCCGAAAGTTCACCAAGCTTTCTGTTCGCGAGGTTATTTGCGGATGCTGAATCCAGCATCGGGATCTGGTCCCATCTGATCTCATCAATATCCTGCTGGAAATCGCCGGTCTCTACGGTAATTAGCTTCGAATAGGACTTTGATCTGAAGACTACCAGTCCCACAACTGAACCGATCACACAGACTGCGATTATCCCGATGATTATCCAGAACGGAACCGCAAGGTTCTTCTTCGCATATTTGATATAGTCCAAAGAACGGTCCGAACGGAATTTATTCAGAACGATCATGCATATCGTGAAAACGATCACGAACAGCGCGATGAACCACCAGAATTCATACGCATGAACATTCAAAGCCGGAAGCTTCACATAGAAATACAAAGCTGCAAGAACAAGCGTGATTATCAGGCTCTTTACGATCCTCGATGCAAGCGATCCTTTAGGCTCTGCCTGCGGTCTTGGTCCGTTGGCCCCCGATCCGTCATCCTGCCTTCCGGTGTACTGCTGACGGGCCTGCCGGAACATGTTGAATATATCATTTATATCTCCGCCGCCCTGCTCGTCGAACATTCCCATTACTATCACCTCTTTCCAATTGTTTGTTAAATGCGATCGCGCGTGAAATGATCTGCGAAACATATTTGCTGATCAATTCGCGCGCGAAAAAATATTCATCAGATTTTTATTAAACGCATTCGCAAGCGAAACTTACATAAGCGGATCCATTGTCAGAACAGGATGGTTGACCTCTGTAAGGTAAGCATAAAGCTCTTCCATATCCGTAGTGATCGTCTCATCCGCTACCATGGAGCAGAAATCATCAATTCCGTAAAGCTCTTTCGCGGCTTCGTTGATCTTATCGGCCATCTGGTCCTTTAAAGCCTTAGGCAGCCAGACTATACGCGCCAATCCGCCTTCAGCCTTTAAGAATTTCTTTGATGCAAGGAACTGCTTGCCGTGTCCCATGAAGCCAGGTGTCTGAACACCGCCGCCTGTCATTGAAGCCATCTCCGAGAATGACATTCCAAGCGGAGTCATGCCGGGATGCTCACGGTTAGTGACAACTACGCCGTTTGACAGCGGCTCGATACCGCAGATACACTCGAAACATCCGCATGATGTCATAGGATCTTCCATTATCGAATACAGGGTAACGCTCTCAAGCGCGCCATGTGAATATTTGCTGACCGCTTCGTTAACATCCTCATAAGATCCGAGGCGTTCGTCGATAGGCCTTGTCTTCGGTACGATCTGGCAGGGTCCTGAGGGATCCAGCTCGTTCGTAGCCTTTGCATCCAGCCATGATACAGCTCCGCAAAGTCCAAGACGCTCCGGCGTAACTATGCAGACATGGCTCGGTGAGAATGCCTGGCAAAGTATGCAGGTGTAGAAGTTATCTACCGATTCATCGGTCATGGTCTTAAGTCTTTCGTCACGCTTTAAGAAGGTCTCATTTGCGATCCGTCTTTCTTCCGTGCACTTCTCGGGAATAGTATATATCCTTACCTGGCACTTATCAACGACTGCGTCGTAATCGCTCATTACCTTAGCGTAAAGCACTTCGCCGATATGTCTGAACTTAAAGCCTGCGTCGTAGGCATCCTTGGAAATACGGATACGTATCATATCCCTCTGTCCGGTGTGCATAACACCCTCGATGCAGTTGAGGAAGTTGTGGAACTTACGCTCTACAACAGGCTCGAAATCCGAATGCCAGTTCTTACCGGCAACCTCGACGACATAAGCCATGCTTATCTTCGAACCGTGCGGTATCTCATCGATCTCAGGTCCTTCTACGATTATAGCGTGATCCTCTATCTCGCTCACGTCCACGGTATGTACGAATTCGACACAGTCCACACGTGAACCGTCAACTTCAACCTGCATATCTGCACGGCGGATGATCTCGCCCTCGAATGCATTGGAGAAGGCTACCGGAATGTCTATCGAAGTTACCTTGATCTTTATATCGCGTGCTTCAAGAGATGTCTCGACCCAGTCTTTTGTATCTGTGTTGATGATAAGTGATTTCGGTATCGACCACATATCGTCGGTATCGTTTGTGATGACCGGGAAGCCCATCTGGATGGCGCCTGCGCCGCAGGCCACAGTGATATCCGGTACCGGTGCATAAGCATTTACAAATGCGAAGATACGGTCGAAGCTGTATTCGTTGAATGCGTCGTAATCGCCCGGCTCCGTATTACCGAAGATCATGGCCGTACGCTCTACCAGCGAAATGATATGACCTACTGCCCAGATATCTTCTCCGACCGGTACGACACGAACGTCGAAATTCATGGTCATGCCCATCTCCAGGAGCTGATCGATGATACCGCCTATAAGGAATACGAATATACCTCTTGACTGATATCCCTTGACTGTCTCGAGCGCCTCTTCCTTGGAGGGAGCAGGTCCTATCATAACGACAAAGCCCGGTATCTCACGTGTAACGAGCGGTACGCCGAGTGTACGCACTTCGGCGTCTGAAAAATGCCCGTGATATTTTGTCCCCTCGTACGGTGCCGGATTATCGGCATACTTGCAGGCCTCTATCATTTCCGCAGCGATAGCTGTGCCTATGCCGGAGGTAAAAATATCTTTTGTCCTGTTATTCCTTGTCATCAGGCCTTTAACGCCGTCAAGCGCTTCCTTAAGCTCTCCGACAGTCGTGACCTTCTTGCCCAGGAAAGCGTAGATGCAGCCGAGATAATACGCTGTATCCGGCATTACCATCGGAGCGTCCGCTCCAAGTCTGGCCACCAGCGCATTTACATCTGCCTCGGCCTTTGCGAACATCTCGTCAGACCCTCTGAAGACTCTTTCAAATAATCCCATTATGTTTGATCCTTTCGAAAACTATTATATCTGATCGATGCGAGCCTTGATCTTCTTTATCTCTTCAACCGCGAAGGCGCTCACATCGTATGGCGACAGACCTTTTCTGTCCGCGTCTATTATCCCTTCGTTGTAATGAATAAAGCCTAAGAGATTCTCCTCCGGGATGTGTTCCCTTATGAATTTCTCATCCTCTTCATTCCTTATTTTATTTGCGACCACATTGACTTTTGTGATGCCCAGATCCGCTGCAAGCTCCTTGACCTTGGCGTAGGTCTGAATGCTTCTGGCACCGGGCTCTATGACGGTAATGAACTGGTCCATCATACTCGCGGTACCGCGGCCCAGATGCTCAAGGCCCGCTTCCATGTCCATTACCACCACATCATCCTTACGGAATATCAATGCAGAAATTATAGATTTAAGCATAACGTGTTCCGGGCAGACGCAGCCGCTTCCTCCGGTTTCCACTGTTCCCATAACGAGAAGCTTTACCCCGTTGACATCCTTTGAGAATTTATCCGGGATATCGCTTACATAAGGATTGAGCTTAAAGAACTTGTTGGCGTATGTCGCCCCGGTGCGTTCTTCCACAAGCGTCCTCATTTTTGAGATCGGAACTATGGAATTCACTTCCTCCTGAGTAAGTCCGAGCGCCAGTCCTAAGTTGGCGTCCGGGTCCACATCAGCCGCAAGGACCGTCCTGCCTTCGTCGGCGTAAAGCCTTGCAAGAGTGGAGGCCAGTGTTGTCTTGCCTACTCCGCCTTTTCCGGTAACTGCTATTTTCATCGTTCAAAACCTCCGGAAAGCCCGTCAGATGCCAATGGCAAGACGTTTTTTCTCGATGCTTTCTATCATCTTGTCGCCAAGGACCTCTATATCCTTTTCAACAACGAAGTGTGCCTCAAGCTTCTGCTGGCAGAATCCGTCTTCGCCCTGAAGCAGTCTCTCTACCTCTTCCGATCCTGCAGTGTAAGGATTTACTCCAAGATAGGTCTCGATTCCTGTCGCAACTACATAGTTTCCTATAGATACGGCCTTTTCGGACATCCACTCCGGAGCGCAGCCGCAAAGCGGGATCTGGGATATATTGATGCCCCAGTCTTTTGCAATATCGGATGCCAGGACCATCATACGGGAAATATCTACGCAGGAACCCATGTGAAGCACAGGCGGAATGCCTACCAGCCTGCATACACGCTTAAGTCCTTCTCCGCAGTAATTCCTTGCTTCAAGATCCATAAGTCCAGCCTTGGCCGCAGCCTGGGCGGAGCAGCCCGAAACGATTACGATAATATCGTTTTCGAGGAGTTTTTTCATAAGTGCGATATGAGCCGTATCCGGCCTGATGCGCGGATTGTTGCAGCCTACCATGGCTACGGCTCCTCTTATAACGCCTG
>CADBMM010000181.1 GCA_902795795.1 uncultured Lachnospiraceae bacterium
TACGGTCTCCGTTGCGCCGATGTTTATGCTGATGGGTGAGATCGCTTCCGAATCCGGGATCGGCGGAAATCTGTTCCAGTCCTTTAAAGTGCTTCTCGGCAGAGTCCCCGGCGGTATGGCCAGCGCTGTACAGGTCTCATGTGCCGTATTCGGGGCGATCTGCGGGTCCGCCGTTGCCACCAGCGGTCTGATGTGCCGTGTCGCGATTCCCGAGATGAAGAAACACGGATACAGTGACGAGATTTCTGCAGGTGCAGTCGGTGCCGGAGCTACACTTTCCACCCTGATCCCGCCGTCCCTCCCGCTGATCACCTACGGCGCTGCCGTTCAGACATCCATCGGACAGCTTTTCATGGGCGGTATCTTTACCGGTATAGTATTGATGCTGACTTTTATCGTTACGATACAGATCTGGGTTCGTTTAAACCCGTCATCTGCCCCGCGTGGAGAAAAAACGACGTTTAAGCAAAAAATGAAAGCCTTAAAAGACGGCTACTGCATCGAAGTTGTCGCCGTTTTCGCGGTATCCTTCGTCGGCATGTTTACAGGCTGGTTCACACCTACTGAAGCTGGTGTCGTTGGTATTGTCCTGATGCTGATCGTCGTTATCATCCACAGACGCTTTTCTATAAAGATGCTTGGCAATGCGATATTAAATTCCCTGATGCTTGCCGGCATGATGTACTGCCTGCTTGCAGGAACGAACGTATTCGGCAAGTTCTTTGCCTTAAGCGGTCTTTCCAGTAAGATTGGAACCTGGGTCACCGCAATGAACCTTACCGGCTTCGCCTTCGTTATGATCCTGACTGTCATCTTCATGATCCTCGGCTGTTTCATGGACGCCATGGCAGGCGTACTGGTCACTGCACCGCTCTTTCTGCCGATCCTGCAGAGCTTTGGCTATAGCCCCATATGGTACGGCTGTTACGCCGTTATGGTCACCGGACTTGGCGCGATCACTCCGCCTGTCGGCATGGGCTGCTATGTAACTTCCGGTATTACGGGTATACCCCTTGAGAAATGTTTCAAGGGATGTATTCCTTTTATCTTCCCGTATATCGTCGTCGCCATCCTTATGGCTATATTCCCGGGAATCGCAATGTGGCTGCCCGGACTGTTGTATACTGCATAACTGACCAAAACGCATATTTCATCTCATGGGTCTTAAAAGCGCAGCTGAAAAACAGAACTTATTTCTGATCATAAAGGAGAGTTTTCATAATCATGAATATTCAAGACGAATTAACTGTTGCCCGTTACGAGCCGGATTTCGACCTGCCAAATGGCTTTCCGATCTACAATACGCCGATCACCCCGCGGGAAAACTATTTCCGATATGCAAGAAGAGAAGATCCTTTGTGGATCCCCTCTCCCAGAGACATCATTACGATCCTTCCGAGGATGATCCCGGATGTAAAAGCTCGTGGACTTGTATGCGACGGCAGTCCCATTCCTTTCGATCCTGATACAGAAGCCGGCGGCCCTGATATGTACGGTATAGACTGGGTGTGGGTTCCGACCGTAGGCGGTTCCATGGTAAAACCAGGCTCTCCGTTTCTTGATGAAATCGATGAATGGCGCAGCAAAGTAAAAAAACCGGATCTTGAATCCTGGGGAGACTGGGAAGCCCTGGAAGAGCAGACAAAGCCTTACTGGTCCGGCAGCAGAATGGTAAATACCACGGTCTATACCGGCATTTTTGAGCGGCTGATCTCAATGATGGATTTTGAGAATTCCGCCATGGCGCTCATCGACGATGATGAAAAAGAAGGACTTCACGAATTATTTGACTTCTATACTTCTGTTAACGAGGAGCTTCTGGAATATCTGCACAGATATATCCACGCTGATATGGTCACCTTCCACGACGACTGGGGCTCCCAGCGCGCTCCGTTCTTCTCGCTGAACACCTGCAGGGAGATGCTTGTGCCGTACCTGAAACGGGTCGTTGATAAAGCACATTCTCTTGGAATGATCTTTACCTTCCACTGCTGCGGAATGAACGAACCGCTTGTACCGGCCATGATTGAAGCCGGCGTGGATCTGTGGTCCGGCCAGCCGCTGAACAACTGGGATACGCTCTCTCCTCTTTACGGCGACAAGATCTTCTTTGATGCCTGCGAAGGACCTTATAATGAAAAGGTTCACGGCAGCAGGGAGAATTATCTGAAGATATGCTTTGAGAAGTGGCAGCATTATAAAGACTGCAACGGCGTTCTTTTCGCCTGCGGACGTAAGAGTTTTGAATTTGCGGATGGTGAACTGTTTAAGCTTACATATCCGATCTCAAGGGAATTGCTTGCTCACTAAGTTCTATCGCCTAAAAAAGTTTTCTTTAACAAAAGAGGGTGTCCCATAACAATGAGCTTTTAACTCAGTGTTTTGGGACACCCTCTGAACATTACATTTAAATCAGCATATACCTGCATGCTGCGGTAAATAGCAGTTTTTCCGGCTCATCTTCGATAAAGCCCTCGCAGGTCATAAATGTCAGGTTCCTGCCGAGCTTCTGGCAGCCGGCCTTGACTGTAATGGTTTTGCCAAGCGGCACCGGGCGGAGAAAGCTCACGTTCAGATCTACTGTCGTAGAGATCTTTCCCTGATGGAGCATTATGGCAAGTACGCCCATAGCGGAATCCGCCAGCGCCGCGATTATGCCTCCGTGCATGCCCATCATGGGATTGTTCATCCAGTCCTTCGACTCGAAGGTCATGACCAGTTCGCGCTTTTCAGCATCAAAACTTTTAATATCCGGCCCCAGCATATCAAAAAACCCAGGAGCACTTTTTTCCTTCATGCTTCTGTAAAACTCGGTCAGTTTTCCGGCCTTCACCGCTTCTTCAAAATTCATAAACCTATTCCCCTCTACATAATTAAAATGGGCTGCCGCACTACATGTATACCAGCGCACATAATGCAGCAACCCTTTTACATATTATCCTTTGAATGAATGCTTGAAATAATAGACCCATTTAATGATCATCATCACAACTATTACCGTCGCGACAATAAATCCTATCAGAGCATACAGCGGCATTCCGGCTGCTTTCGGCCCGATATCCGTTGTACAAAGCAGGGCGGATGCAACAAAGAGCGCGGCTGCGATTATTGCAAATACCACGTTCTGCACTATGGAAAACAGCACCTTTCCCAATGCCTCAGACGGGTTCAGATCGAGCTTGATGCGTGTCTCGTTACGGGAATAGCTTTTTAGAAGATCCGATATCAGCGCCGGTATCTCAATAGCCTTCTCGACCGAATCAACAAGCTTTGCGGAATGCTTGAGCACTTCGTTCTTTATGCCTGTCGGCGTCAGA
>CADBMM010000182.1 GCA_902795795.1 uncultured Lachnospiraceae bacterium
AAGCTTTGCAAGAACTTCCGGTGTGCTTCCGTCTCTCGGGCCTTCATCTGTATCGCATACGCAGATCTCTTTTTTCTTCTTGTATTCTACAGGAAGGATCTCGTCTTTGAATCTTCCTGCCTTGATAGCAGCGATAGCCTTGTTCTGGCTCTTTGCTGAGAACTCATCGAGCTGCTCACGTGTGAATCCGAATTTCTGGCAGATATTCTCTGCTGTATTTCCCATATGATAGTTGTTGAATACGTCCCAAAGTCCGTCGTTGACCATGATATCAACAAGTCCCTTTGTGTTGTTGGCAACGTCCATCTTCTTACCGAAACGAACAGCCGGGATAGCATACGGAGCATTTGACATGCTTTCCATACCGCCTGCTACTACGATATCAGCGTCGCCTGCCTTAATGAGGTCAGCGCCCATGTTAACGCTCTGAAGACCTGATCCGCAAACGATGTTAGCTGTAAGGGCCGGTACTTCTACAGGAAGTCCTGCAGCGATGGATGCCTGACGTGCCGGGTTCTGGCCCTGTGCTGCCTGAAGAACGCAGCCCATGTATACCATATCTACCTGCTCGCCGGGAACTCCTGCGCGCTTAAGAGCCTCTTTGATGACCATTGCGCCAAGTTCTACTGCTGTCTTGCTTGAAAGAGCTCCGCCCATAACGCCGACGGGTGTTCTGACTGCACCGGCGATAACGACTTTACGATCATTTCCCATTTTAAGTATTCCTCCATGAAATAGATATAATTAACATTGCTATATTAATATACGACACATGATTTTTAAAATCAAGGGTTTAAAAGGTTTAACAGTGTATAAGTATGCAGTTATAAAAGGCCGGACGGGTATGGAGACATGCGCACCGGACAGCTTCTGTTACGGTCTCGTCTGACCATTACCGTAGATGATATATTTTGTTGTTGTAAGTGCAAGAAGTCCCATAGGTCCTCTGGCATGCAGTTTCTGCGTGGATATGCCTACTTCTGCTCCGAATCCGAATTCAAAGCCGTCAGTAAAGCGTGTGGAAGCATTCACATAAACGCACGCAGCATCCACTTCGTCCAGGAACTTCTGAGAGTTATTATAATCATTCGTGATTATCGCCTCTGAATGCCCTGTATTATAACGGTTTATATGCGCTATGGCTTCATCGACGGATGATACGGTCTTTACGGATATCTTATAATCCAGATATTCTGTTCCCCAGTCATCTTCATTTGCCGGTATTGCCGTAGCCGAAAATGCTATCGATCTCTCATCTGCCCTTATCTCAACTCCGGCAGCTGCAAGCCTTTCCGACAGGACCGGCATCAGCCGGTCTGCGACTTTTTCATGGACCACCAGTGATTCACAGGCGTTGCAGACCCCCACTCTCTGGGTCTTTGCATTCATGATTATATCAGCAGCCATCTCAAGATCGGCAGATTCATCAACGAAAATATGGCAGTTTCCTGTACCGGTCTCTATGACCGGAACAGTCGCGTTCTGAACGACAGACCTTATCAGGCCTGCTCCGCCTCTCGGAATAAGTACGTCCAGATAACCTTCCATCTTCATGAATTCCGTCGCTGTCTCGCGGCTGGTGTCCGTGATAAGCGAAACCGCATCCGCCGGAATCCCGCATTTTTCCAGACTGCCCCGCAGTACATTCACGATAGCGATATTTGAATTAATAGCATCGCTGCCGCCTTTTAATATTACTGCGTTTCCTGTCTTAAAGCACAAGGCAAAAGCATCAGCCGTAACATTCGGGCGCGCTTCGTAGATGATCCCCACTACTCCAAGCGGCACCCTGACCTGTCCGATCAGAAGACCATTTGGCCTCTTCTTCATACCGGTGACCTCACCTATCGGATCATCCAGCCTGGCGACAGTACGAAGGCCGTCCGCCATGGCTTTAATTCGGTCGGCGTTAAGCTTCAGCCTGTCCTTAAGGCCGGAGGACATGCCGTTTTTCTCAGCTTCGGCCATATCTTTTTCATTTTCCGAGATAATATAATCAGCGCTGCTTTCAAGCTCATCTGCACAAAAGATAAGGCATTCTTCCTTTTTACCGCTTGGCTGTTTTGCCAGTACCCTCTGTGCTTCTTTCGCGTTCTGCGCAATGGAATAAAGATTCATGACTTGGCACCTTCTTTCTTTTCGATATCTGACAGATGCGTAACCGAACCATCGGCTTCAAGAATATCAATATTATCAAGTTGAGATCTTAAATTCGCTCTTACTGCAGCTATGTAATTCCCTCTTAAGATCCTCTGCTCTTCTTTTTCCTCATCAGTGAGTCCCTGAGTTTTCTGTTTCCTCGCCAGCTCATTGATCCTGTTGATATCTATTTTCATTTTCTTCCCCCGCTGTTCAGATTGCTTATATATTCAAGCAGATACTGCTCATCTCTCGTCCCGGCAGCAAATACCGTGCCGGTCTTTTCACCGTCTATTATCTTGTGTATGTTTGAAAAATCATTTCCTGAGGCTATTACCATGTCCGCGCCGCCAAGATTGGCTATCGTCGCGGCAGTAAGCTTTGTAGCCATTCCGCCCGTTCCGACGCTGCTTGACGGCCCTTTGCCCATTTTCCGCAGGTCGTCGTCCACGTTTTCCACCAGCTCTATGAATTTCGCGTTTTTATTTTTATTCGGGTCATCTGTATACAGGCCTTCTATATCGGATAAAAGTATCAGCAGATCGCTTTCCGTTACGAAGGAAACTATTGCAGAAAGCGTATCGTTATCTCCAAGTATAGAAAGGTTATCGATCTCGTATGTGGCTACGGTATCGTTTTCGTTTACGATCGGTATAACGCCGAGCGACAGCAGCTCGTTCATGGTATTCCTGGCGTTTTCACGGTTCAGGCTATTGACTATATTTTCTTTTGTAAGAAGTATCTGTGAGCACAGCTGGTTATATTCAGAAAACAGTTTCTGATAGATCATCATCAGCCTGGCCTGCCCTACAGATGCGCAGGCCTGCTTGAAGTTGATCTCATCACGTCTCCGACCGGCGTCGAGCGTATTTCTTCCGACCATGATCGCCCCTGACGAAACAAGTATTACATCCTTCCCGCGGTTGCGCAGATCTGTCAGCTCGCGTACAAGTTTTTCCACTTTTATCAGATCAAGCTCTCCTGTTTCCTTATGCGTAAGAGATGAAGAGCCTATCTTTACGACTACTCTTTTCTTATCTCTGAATGCAGCCCTTATCTTATTAACGTCCGCAGCCGTTCTGGTTATGCCGGCGGCTTCCAGCGCAGCTTCCTGCCTTGAAAACATATCCTTTTCTTCTTCTTTCGAATTGACATGATCGTATCCAAGCAGATGCAGCATGCTGTGGGCAACAAGAAATGCGAATTCCCGTCTTTCGGAGTGACCGTATTTAGCAGCCTGGCTTCTGACCTTTTCAAGGGATATGACGATATCCCCGAGAAATATTTCGCCTGTTTCCGGATCTACATATTCCGATTCGGCTCCCGTAAGCTGAGCAGGTTTTTCAAAATCTATCATCGGAAAAGAAAGGACATCCGTGGCTTTGTCTATGCCGCGCTGCTCATTGTTTATCCTGCGTATGTTTTTGTTGTTTGTAAGCAGGATCTCGACTTCACAGTCATCGCGAAAGCCCTCATGTGCGAGCACCTCTTTTGCTACTATTGTAGCTGTTTCCAGATAATCGATCTCCAGATCGACCCTTGTCTCTTTTTCGATATTCAGCGTCATTTGTTATCTCCCCACTGTTATCTCTTTCTGCCGGTCTTCTTTCTATGTGCAGCTTCTGCTTCTTTTACAGCTGTTTTCTTTTCGTATTTTTCATAAGCTTCAACGATCTTCTGTACGAGCGGATGTCTTACTACATCCTTACTGCTGAGAGTGCAGAATTCTATTCCCTCTATCTTCTTCAATGCTTCCACCGCTGCATCCAGCCCGGACTTGACTCCGGGAGCAAGGTCCTTCTGCGACAGATCTCCCGTTACCACGACTTTGGATCCGAATCCTATCCTTGTAAGGAACATCTTCATCTGGGCCTGAGTCGTATTCTGCGCTTCATCCAGTATGATATAGGCGTTATCCAGGGTACGGCCTCTCATATAAGCCAGTGGCGCTACTTCTATAAGCCCTTTTTCTGAATTCTTCTGGAAACTTTCCGCACCCATGATCTGGTAAAGCGCATCGTAAAGAGGTCTTAAATAAGGGTCTATCTTGCTCTGCAGATCACCGGGGAGGAATCCGAGCTTTTCGCCGGCCTCTATAGCCGGCCTGGTAAGGATAATACGTCCTACCTCTTCATTCCTGAACGCCGTTATGGCCATGGCCATGGCAAGATATGTCTTTCCGGTGCCGGCCGGCCCGATCCCGAAGGTGATCATGTTATTCTTAATTGAATCCACATATGCCTTCTGCCCGAGTGTTTTCGGCTTGACCGGACGTCCTGAAATCGTATGACAGATGCATTCGCCGTCCAGCTCTGTAAGAAGCTGTTCTTTTTCGGACATCGACATGGATATCCTGTAATTAACGGCCTGCTCCGTTATGTCATTCCCGCGCTCAGCCAATGAGGCCAGGTCTTTTATTATGGCTTTCACCGTCTGTACAGCATTTGCCGTACCTAAAATGCGCAGGGAATCATCCCTGTTTATCAGTGAAACATGAAACGTCCGCTCCAGTTTTTTCGCGTACTGGTCATATTCCCCCAGTACGGCAGCCGCAAGCCGGGCGCTCAGTTCTATTCGTTCTTCGTAAATGGTATCGCTCATTTATCTGCTTTTTCCTCCGCAGCTTCGGCTGTTTCCTCATAAAACACCAGTGCAAACCAAAGATGCAGCCGGCTGCTGATATTGTAATCCATGTTGAATTTGACGGCGAGATCTGAAATAACGATCCCATGGCTTTCTATGCACGGATGCATCAGCTCAGCATGTCTGCAGTATTCATGTGGAAATGTGCACTTAGGACAAAGTGTACAGGTATCGCTCGTCAGCGTATATGTGCTGTATCCGTTACTGATGAGGTGCTCCTCTATGATCCTGACCAGATCCTCATGTCCCTGTTTAGACTCGTCTCTTGCTTCCTTAGTGCCTTCTCCTATGCTGCCTACAGATGAAAAGAAAAGCACATTGCTGTACTGCGAGCACCGCAGTCTGCACTTGTCTACCCGCGGAACTGCCGGAGGGCACGCCCAGTTTGTATCATAGTATCTGCAGTCCCTTTTGCAGAAGTTTCTTACCTTCGGCGTAAAATCTATTTCCTCAGGCGTCAGAAACGCATACTGATAGACCGGGAATTTAACTATAAAATCTTCGACTTCTTTTTTTGTCAGCATTATCCGATCCTTTTAAAGGTGATTTTTATCATAATAATTTAGTTATTATTAAATGTAAAGGAAAACCATGTCAGAGAACGGCCACGGTATCATCAATACCGCTGCGGACGATTTCCCTGAGCTCTTTATACATTTCGGACTGCAGCCCCGGATCTTTATTCATAATATCCCCGGCAGCCTTCCGGGCGTCGGAAAGTATATCTCCGTCTTCATAGACATCAGCAAGCGTGAATCCTGCCAGTCCGCTCTGTCTGAGCCCGAAAAGATCGCCCTGACCTCTCAGCCTGAGATCCTGCTCCGCAATATAGAATCCATCGTTTGAATTGCCCAGTATTTCCAGCCTTTCGTTGGTTTCCTCCTTGCCTTCGCTCTGCACAAAGATGCAATATGACTGGGCATCGCCTCTGCCTACCCTGCCGCGAAGCTGATGAAGCTGCGCGAGGCCGAACCTGTCGGCGTTTTCTATCATCATTACTGTAGCATCCGGCACATCCACACCTACTTCGATAACTGTAGTTGAGACAAGGATATCGATCTTCTTTTCGAAGAAGTCTGCCATGACCTCATTCTTCTCATCAGCTTTCATCCTGCCATGAAGTATTCCTACATTTACCTTGTTTCCGAAAACAGTCCTTAACTTTGCCGCATACTCCAGCACATTTTCGCAGTTAAGATCCTCGTTCTTTTCGATCATGGGACAGACTACGTAGACCTGATGTCCGGCCGATATTTCTTTCGCCATAAATTTATATGCAGTTTTTCTGTATGAGGTATCGACTACGGCGTTTTTTATTCTGAGCCTGTTCGCAGGCATCTCATCCAGTACGGATATTTTAAGATCTCCGTAAAGTATCAGCGCCAGCGTCCTGGGTATAGGCGTAGCACTCATTACCATGACGTGAGGAAGGCTGCCTTTTTCTCCCAGTGCCGTTCTCTGCCTGACTCCGAAACGATGCTGTTCATCCGTAACGACAAGCGCAAGATCCTTAAAGTCAACTTTTTCCTGGAACAGGGCATGCGTGCCTATGACATATTTTGCTTCACCTGATGCTATTTTAGCGTATATTTCTCGTTTTTCTTTTGCAGTATCAGAACCTGTAAGAAGCACTGTCTCAGCCCCGGCGTTATCCAGACCGGCCAGCTTTATGAATTTATCATAATGCTGTTTTGCAAGCACTTCGGTAGGCGCCATTAAAGCGCTTTGATGACCGCTTTGCGCAGCACTTATCATCGCAAGAAAACTCAGTATGGTCTTTCCGCTGCCTACGTCGCCCTGGATAAGCCTGTTCATGACTGTCTTTCCGCGCATATCTTCTTTTATCTCATTCCATACCCTCTTCTGCGCTCCGGTAAGTTCATATCCAAGGGAAGAAAGCACTTTGTCCGCCATCGAATGCTCCTGCACAGGATAACGGTTTTCTGTCGCTGCCGAGGAATCCCTGAGCAGCTGGAGCTTAAGCATATAAATAAGGAATTCATCGAAAACCAGCCTTTTTCTGGCTTCCTTCAGCATACCGGCATTTTCCGGAAAATGAATATTCCTGAGGGCAGTCTCCCTGTCGGCGAGGGCAAATCTTTCTCTGTCTGTCTCCGGCAGATAATCTGATATTTCATATTTTTCAAACAGCTGTCTGACGGCTTTCTGCACCGCTTTATTCGTAAGTCCCGCGGTAAGTGAATATACCGGCTGGACCGTTCCGGACAAGCCTTCATAAGCCGCAGGGGTGATGATCTCAGGATGCTCCATCAGCCATTTGCCTTTTCGTCTGTATACCATACCCCGCAGTATGAAACGTGAGCCTTTTGCCAGCGTTTTCCGAAGGTAAGGCATGTGATACCAGATCACCTCGAGTTTAACAAAATCCATACTAACAGTAAGTATGGTCACTGAAGACCTGCTTCCCTCCTTAACTATCGGCGGGCGTGTCACGACTATTTCTACAGACTGCTTTTCACCGCTCACAAGGGCATCCAGTCCGGTGACCTTTCCGTAAGCGTCATAAGCCCTCGGATAAAAATGAAGAAGCTGATTGAGATCGCAGACTCCTGCTTTCTCAAACAGCTTTTCACTTTTATCGCCGATGCCTTTTAAAGACGATAATTTTCTGTCCTTCAAAAGATTCGACGATTCCATATTTTTCTCCTGTTATCATTCAACGGATATGATGCAGTAATAGACCGGCTGGCCGCCGTTCTGGACCTCGAATTCGCACTCCACGCCGTCGGCCGCAAGCTTTTCAGTGAGTTCGTTAGCCTGCTCTTCGCTGTAGCCTTCTCCGTAATATATACTTACGAGTCCTGAATCTTCATCGGTCATTTTCTTCACTGATTCGCACGCAACCTCGGTTATCTCACTGCCTACCGCAAGGATGCCGCCGTCTCCGACAGCCATGATATCTCCTTCGTGGATCTCAACGCCATCTATGCTTGTATCTCTGACAGCATAAGTCACCGATGCAGTCTTTACCATTTTTACAGCTTCAAGGATCGCGGCTTCATTATCCTCAGGTGTCATTTCAGGCGCAAAGCTGATCAAAGCGGAAATTCCCTGTGTAACTGCCTTTGTGGGGATAACGATGATCTTCTTATCCTTTGTCATTTCCGCAGCCTGTTTTGCGGCCATTATGATATTTGAGTTGTTGGGAAGAATAAATATCGTATCGGCATTGACGCATTTAATAGCCTTCAGGAAATCATCCGTACTGGGGTTCATGGTCTGTCCGCCGGAAATAACGATATCCACATTCATTTCCTTGAAAATATTTTTAAAGCCCTCGCCTGCGGCTACGGCAACAAATCCATAAGGCTTGCGGTCTTCAACGATATCATTCGCACCGGCTTCATGGGTCTTCGCTGCTGCCGGCGGAGCCGGTTTCTGGGTCGCGGATTTCCATACGACCTGAGCGCCCTCCAATGCGGCGCCACCGAAGCCAAGTCTTTCCGTATGCTCGACACTTAAATTATCGACCTTTATACTGGTAAGCTCACCGTAGCTTAATCCCTTCTGAATGACCTTACCAGGATCATTGGTATGAATATGGATGCCTATGGTGCTTTCATCGGCAGCCATTACAACTGATTTTCCGCGGGCCTCAAGATAATTCTTGATATGAACAAGTTCCTTGTGCTCCGCAGGTTCCTTAAGGTTGATAACGAACTCGACGCAGTAAAGAAACTCTATCTTTTCCTCCGTCTTAGGCACTTCCGTCGGCTCTTCAACGGGTGCGGGCTCTTCTTCTGCAGGAACGATGCCAAGCATAGCGTTATGTATGCCTTTGAGGAATACCATGAGTCCCTGACCGCCTGAATCTACAACGCCTGCTTCTTTAAGCACCGGAAGAAGGTCGGGCGTATGCTCAAGGACCTTATCGCCGTGGATTATAAGCAGATTAAGGAATTCATCGATCGTACGCTCTTCATTTTTTATTTCCGCGGCCTTTTCAGCCACGCCACGGGCTACAGTGAGGATCGTGCCCTCTTTTGGCTTCATTACTGCTTTATATGCAGTCTCAACTGCGCGTTCAAGACCTTCGCAGATCTCCGGGATCGTAAGTTCCTGATATCCCTGTGATATTTTGGTGAAGCCGCGCAGCAGCTGGGACATGATAACACCGGAGTTTCCTCTGGCGCCTTTTAAAGAGCCTTTTGATATAGCCTTGCTTACGGCTTTCATATCAGGCTTCTTAACATCTTTTACCTCGCTCACTGCAGAAAGCAGGGTCATGGTCATGTTTGTTCCTGTATCCCCGTCGGGAACCGGAAAGACATTAAGCTCATCGATCCACGCTTTGTTTGCTTCCAGATTGCGCGCTCCTGCGAGAAAATATGTTCTCAGCAGTTCGGCATCTATTTTATTAATTGACATTTAAGCCATCCTCCCAAAATCAGTCTATGACTCTGACACCATCGACAAATATATTCACGTTTTCTATTTCCATTCCCGTGAATTCTTCGACCTGGTATTTAACGTTGCTGATAAGATTTTCCGCAACAGTCACGACAGATATGCCATAGGCAAGAATAACATGAAAATCAAGACTTATCTTATTATCATTTACAGTCACATTGATGCCATGCTTAAGGCTGTCTCTTTTCAACAGTCTGACAAGGCCATCGGTCACGCTTACGGCTGCCATTCCAACGATTCCAAAACATTCGCAGGCAACACTTCCCGCATATGTTGCAATAACGTCTGCATCTACCGATACGCGGCCCAGTTCAGTATCCATGCGTCCTTTCATAAAAAAGAATAACTCCTTTCCTGCATAAGTCATTTTATTATAACTGATATGAAGAAAAAAATAAATATAAAAAATTTACTTGCAAAAGATCCGCTGTTCTGATAGAATAGCATTTGCTGTTAGCCTGAGCACTGAATTCAGGCTGTAATCTATTTGAAGGAGGTGCAATCATGGCTAAATGTACAATTTGCGGAAAAGGCGCTTATTTTGGAAATAATGTCAGCCATTCACACAGAAGATCCAACAAAATGTACAGGCCGAACGTTAAACGCGTTCGTGTTGTATGTGAGGGCGGCGGCACAAAGAAGATGTACATCTGTACTTCCTGCCTCAGAACCGGATATGTAGAGAGAGCCTGATTAATTCTGATCAGATTTCAAGAGCCGATGGAATCATCCATCGGCTCTTTTATTTCGGACAGGGGGACGTTTTTCATGTCCGTTTTTTCGGACAAAGGGAAACGTCCCTTGTCCAAAAAAATATTATTCCGTGAACTCTGCGCTGTCTTCTGCTTCAGGAGAAGGTCCTGTCTTTTCCGCGGCCTTTCCGGTAAATTTATTTATGATGTCCGGTACCATATCCATTATCTTGCTTACTGCATCCGAACTCTTTACATTGACCAGCTTTGTTCCGCTTTTATTAACGACAAGCACCGCAGTCGGAGTTATCTTCGCGCCAAGTCCGCCTCCTCCGCTGCTCTTGTTCGTATCCTTGTCAAAAGCCCCTGCGCCTATGCCGAAGGAGACCTCTGCCAAAGGTATTATAAGATTTTCTCCGGCCTGTACAGGTTCTCCTACTACCGTTTTGGAGTTAAGATATCCATCGACATTCGAAAGCAGAGCTTCGATATTTTCATTAAATGTATTTGCCATTATTTTCCTCCTTTTTCGCGGCCCATCGCGGTCTTTACTTTATCATTAAAATATATTTTAAGTCCGTATACAAGAAGAATGATCAGGAAAAATCTTCCCTTTATCCTTATATCACATTCAAGCACCTGCTCATCGAACACCGGGGTGATCTCCAGCTTTTTCGGCAGTACCGGATAAAATACGCTTATCAGAGCCAGGCTCTTGCCTGTTAATGAGGGATCCTCAAAACCATATGTTACATATCCCGACAGTTTTCTCGGACGCATATGCTTTATCAGCCTGAACAGGTATTGCTTTACCGCATCGAAAGCCTCTTTATATTTCAGGATCGTCCTTATCATATCACGAAGCTTATACAGTTTTTCTTTTATCTTCGCAAGTATTCCGGGCGGCCTTATCCCTTCATCTTCAAAAATATCTTCTTTTTCGGGAACGTGCCTTCTCTGCTGCCTGACCTCGGCTTTTGCAGCGGCCCTTGCTTCCTTTGAAACAGCCTTATCCGCTTTTTCCCCGGGCATGATGGTCGGCCTTCTCTCCGGCTTTTTAAGCTTCGGCCTTTTCTTTCTCTTCTTTCCCGTAAGCAGATCCTTTATCGTTATTCCGATTATTTTCAGGTCCCAGTCGGTTTTCTTATCAATGAATATGAAGGAAAAATGAATAACGCCCAGAAGCCATTTCAGATCGGCCTTTGCATCAAGCTCTCCGTTCTTTTTCACCTCCGCCGTGTAAATGAACGGAGTGAATAAAAGCAGCAGGATAATAACTAATACTGCAGCCAGTATCACCAGCAGGATGATCCCTATTATTTTTAAAACCGAAAGGAAAACACCCATTGTCTCATTCCACGTCCCGAAGTCTAAGTTTTTTTTCGAAATATTTTCTTATCTCAAGCCCGCCGGTGTATTTATATACATCTGCGGCCATATCCCTAACAAGCGTGTATGCCTCAGTCTTCCCAAGCGCAATACCTACGATCGGCATCATCTTTCCCGCCAGATGTGGCGAAGCAAGCTGAATGCTGTCAAAAACATCCAGCTGGTCATTTTGTCCTGATGCAAGGGTTATAAGATAAACTCCCTTTATGTATGTTTTTGTTTCAATGCTTTTATAGATATCCTGATACAGGAAAGCCGCTCCCTGCCCGACATAAAGCTCTTCATACCAAACAGCCATAAAAAAATACCTTATCGATTGAAGTAATTCACAAATACGGATCTTGCAGCCGCAAGCGCGGGTGCCTCTCCCTGCAGTGCCTCTTCGAAAAGTACCGCTACTACTATATCATTTTCTCCGGTATTTGAAAATCCCACGAACCATGAATGATAGTAACCGTTTTCGTTTGCGTATTCCGCCGTCCCGGTCTTTCCGCAGATATTATACGGAAGATCAGCCAGATAAGTGCCGGTTCCCGATTCGACAACTCCACGCATAAGCTGCTTGATCACGGATGCTTCGCCTGTAGTCATGACACGGCCCAGATATTCAGTATCATATCTTTCCACAAGGCTTCCATCAGCCGTAACTGTCCCTACCAGGAAACTGGGCTTAAGCATTATCCCGTAATTATATACAGCCTGGGCTATCATCGCCATCTGTATGGGACTGGCAAGTGTATCCCCCTGGCCTATGGCAGTCTGCATCGTCAGGCCATCCTGAGTAAGGCTCTCCAAAGTAAACACCGGCTGTGAAGACGGCAGTTCAAGATCCAGATCTGTATTAAAGCCCATTTTGGATGCCGCGGCATACAGCGCGTGGTCCGAAAGCAGGTTCGTGGCGATATACGAAAACGCACAGTTACAGGAATTGGCGAATGCCGAATAAAGATCCTCTTCACCGTGAACACGCCCTTCACTGCAATGAATGGTATATGTTCCTGCGGTATATTCTCCCTGACAGTAATAATGAAAATCCTGCCAGTCATCCGGGTGTTCTCTTATGAACGCCAGTGCGGTCAGTATCTTAAAGGTAGATCCCGGCTCGTAAAGGCCCTGGAATGCCCTGTTAAGGAACGGGCTCCCGGCCTCTTCCGTATTCAGGTAATCCCAGTCAGAGCCTACCGTGTTCGGATCGAAATCAGTCTGGCTCTCACAGACTATTATATTCGCTGTATCCGCATCCAGTACGACCACGGCCCCTTTACGTCCTCCAAGCGCTTCATATGCCGTCTGCTGAAGGAAATGATCAAGATAGGTGACCACATTATCTCCGGGGCTTTTGGCGTCGTTTATGCCGTTCTCCACCTGGGTAATGATATCTGTATGTGAAGCCAGAAGCCTTGCGCCAAGAACATTTTCAAGCCCCGAAGAGCCGAAGTCAGTATAGCCCACGGTCTGGGCGAAAAGCCTGCCGTAGGGATATACTCTTATTTCCGCGCCATTCTCATCTGTTGCCGTATAAGCAAGCGGAGCCCCGGTTATCCCGAGTATAGATCCTCTTGTTATCGTATCGGAATAAGCTGCCTGCCTCTGGTTATACGGGCTGGTAAGGATATCCTCGCTCTTGACGACCTGGAAATATATCATATAAACGATCATACCAACAAAAAGTATCATGAAAAGGTATGATACGAAAACATATGATTTAATTGTTGATGCTGTTTTCGGTTTCTTTCCAGATTCTTCGTTCAAA
>CADBMM010000183.1 GCA_902795795.1 uncultured Lachnospiraceae bacterium
CTCAGGCAAATCAATCATAATAATAATTGATGCTTATGTCAATTCAACCGGAAATAATATATTATATAATTGGGCTGCCGCACTATGCGTAATGCGGCAGCCCAGTTATAAATAATTAATTATCAGCCCAATCCGTTTATATAATGTACAGCTTCCGTAGCCGCCACCGCGCCGTCGGAAGCCGCTGTCACAAGCTGACGCACGGCCTTCGCGCGGTTATCTCCTGCCACAAATATACCGGGTACATTTGTATGGCAGTCTTCCTTTGCGGGAATGTATCCCGCCTCATCCAGTTCCACGAGATTCGCGAAATTCTGGTTCTCCGGGATCCTTCCCACTGCGACGAACAGGGCATTTACCTCCAGAGTCTGCACGCTGCCGTCTTTACTATTGGTCAGCTCAATGCTTTTCAGGCGTTTTTCGGCATTAAGCTTTGTGACGTTGCTATTATATATAAAGTGTATGTTCTGCTTTTCCTTAAGGCTTGCGACATTCGCCTCCTCACCGCGGAAGCTGTCGCGTCTGTGAATGAGATAGACCTCGGCGGCAATATCCGTAAGATAAAGAGCATCCTCAAGCGCTGTATTTCCGCCTCCGACTACAGCAACGATCTTGTTTCTGTAGAAGTTGCCGTCGCAGGTCGCGCAGTAGGAAATGCCTCTTCCGGTCAGCCTTTCTTCATCTTCAAGCCCAAGTTTCCTGTTTTCGGAACCTGTAGCAATGATGACCGCCTTTGCCTGATAGGTATTCTTAGTAGTTGCGACCTCTTTATGATCACCGGCATCCTTTATTTCAACAGCCTTTTCGAAAACAAACTCAGCTCCGAGATTCTTCGCCTGATTGTAAAGCTTATTGGCAAAATCTATTCCTGAAATATGCTCCTCCACCGGGTAGTTTTCGATATCAGGAGTATTTAAGATCTGACCGCCATGGCTTACAGCCTCAAGCACAAGAACGCTTTTTGCCGCGCGTCTTGCATATATCGCCGCTGTCATTCCGGCAGGACCGGCTCCGATAACCAGAATATCGTACATCATCAAACCTCCGCAAGCTCCGCGATAGCATCCTGAGAGATAAGTCCTACCTTTCTGTTTGCTTCTTCGCCGTTTTTAAATACGACAAGGCAGGGAATAGAGCCTATATCATAATCATCTCTTAGATCTTCCTCATCATCGATATTGATGGAAACGACCTTGATCTCGGGATGTGCCTCGGCAAATTCTGCGAGCATGGGCTTTAACGCCTGGCACGGTCCGCACCAGTCAGCGTTGAAATCAGCCAGTACCGGCATGTCTGCATTGAGCACTTCTTCTTCAAATGTGTCCTGTGTGACTTCAATTACTGCCATGATATTTCTCCTTTCGATCCCGTATGAGTTATCAGATCAGCGCTGCGATATCAGCTTCGAAATCCATCGGTTTGGATGTGGGAGCGTAACGCTTTACAACATTGCCTTCGCGGTCTACAAGGAATTTTGTGAAGTTCCATTTGATATCCTCGGGCTTTACGCAGGTCTTGCTGATCTTGGCAATACCGGCCATGGCCATTTTGTTCTTCATGCCTTCGATCTCTTCTGTCGGCTGTGCCTGCTTAAGGAAAGTAAAGAGGGGCTCCTCTGTTTCACCGTTTACATCGATCTTTGCAAGCTGATCGAACTGTGTCTTGTATTTTGCTGTGCAGAACTCATGGATCTCACCCTCATCTCCGGGTGCCTGATGTCCGAACTGGTTGCACGGGAAATCAAGGATCTCAAATCCCTGATCATGGTATTTTTCATAAAGGGCCTCAAGAGCTTCGTACTGGGGAGTAAATCCGCAGCCGGTAGCTGTATTGACGATAAGCATAACCTTACCCTTCATTGTATTCATATCAAGTGTCTGTCCCTTGCGCGCTTTAACTGTATAATCATAAATACTCATCTAAAATTACCTCCTGAATATAAATGTTGTGCTAAATTGATTTGATAAAATCAATTTAGCACAACTGATTATGTTTGTCAACAACTATTTCATAATTATCGTAACAGAGGGACGGTTCTTTTGTCACTCCATGTCAGTTTACTGCAGTTCCGTTTACATAAAGTGTATAGCTATTTGTATTCACATTCGACAGATCGCCTTCAAAGGAGGTTATATATGAATCGCCTGTAAGTGTCCATGTCGAAGTTTCGTCCAGGCTCACGGCAACAGTTCCTGCCGTACCGCTGCTGTTTATCGCGCCGGTATACTGCGAAGCATTCAGGATAAGATCAAGTGAAGAAATACTGTCCACAACGATCTCGCCTGCCAGCTCCTGGTCATCAGCCGTAAATGTGCAGGTCCCGCCGTTGCTGCCGTCCTTGCCCCAGCGTCCCGCCGATACAGTCAGCAGTCCGCCGTCCTCAGAATATACCAGCTCAGTTCCGGTAAGCTCTATCTCCGCGTCGGTATTGGTCACATAAAACATGGTGCCCGCATTTGCCGTAAGTGTCCCGCCGGTCATGGAGAAACTGCCTGTACCTTCATCGGCATCCCCGGACATGCTCTGGTATATCAGAACGTTTGCGGCGACAGAACCTTCTTTCCCGGTCGTGTAGTTTCCGCTCAGTTCACAGTTTTCCAGTGTCACGGAATTTCTGCCCTCTATTATCACAGCTCGTGAATTTTCGGCCGTAAGAGTTGCATTTGATACGGTTATGTCGGCAGTGCTGTATATCGCAGGACATCCGCTTTTACCAAGAGAGGTATATGTACCGCCGTCATAAGCAAAGATTGCCGTCGCGTTATCAGCGGAAGCTTCTATTACCGCGTCGCTGATCGTAAGCTCGGCTCCGCCAATGACTCTGACCGCAGCATTCACGCCCTCAAAGCTGGACTTGTCCGCCGAGCTGGCATCCCCTCCGTCCTTGATGATCGTGACGCCGTTTAAACTTGCAGTCACACCATCTGCGAAAACAGCGGATTCGTCCGTACCTGATGCGCTGTAAACACCTCCGCTCAGCTCATCGCCGTCAGCCAAAATGATTGACCCGCGATCCGTGCTATCGGCTGCTGCAGATGTGGATACGGCGTTAATTGCTGAAGACGAGTCAGCATCTGCTGCCATCGCCGTATAGCTGCCCGATATGAAAAGCGCGCCTGCCAACAGGATCGCCGCTGCTTTTGCGGAACCATAATACATTTTATTATTCATGCCTTTTTCCTCCATATTCATGCCGCCGGTACCGGTTCTTTTTCCGTCCGGAAATCAGTGCCATAAACAACAGCCAGCAAAATCGCCGGTATCCCGGTCATGCGGCTTAATTCACCAATCGTAGCTTCGCGGCCGTTAAGGTTGCGAAATGTCGAAGCACACACATTGATACGGAGACTGCTGTCTGCGCAGAAGTGCTCCGTCATTTTCTTTGCCGAATTATCAACTCTTAAAGTTTTTCTCATAATGGACACCTCCTGTGTGATCTGCCGGCAGTCATCTTTGCCTGCCGGTTTTTTCTTAAAAAATAATCCCCATTAATATTGCTTCGTTGTATAAGCAAATATTAATGGGGTCTTTTGTCCAGTTTGTGACCACTTATGTAACATTCTGTGTTTAACAGATGTGTTTTTTATGGCGCTTTGCTTATTTTCGGAATGAAAAATTCTTTTCTGTACGCGTTTTCCAGCCTCAGCAGAAAACTCTTCCTGTCCATCCCGCCCGCATATCCTGTAAGGCTGCCGTCCGCTCCTGTTACCCGGTGGCACGGCACTATTATCGAGATCTTATTATGTCCGACCGCCCCTCCGACAGCCTGAGCCGACATTCTTTTAAGCCCGTGCGCGGCGGCGATCTGTTTTGCTATTTCTCCGTAAGTCGTCGTACAGCCGTAGGGGATATTCCGCAGTATCTCCCAGACTTCCTTCTGGAATTCAGTACCGATAAAATGAAGTGGCGGCTCAAAATCAGGCTTTTCGCGTGAAAAATATATATCCAGCCACTCCCGGGCCTGCCGCAGTGCCGGAACCTCTTCCTCTTTGCTCCGTGAGTCCAGGCCTGCGCAGTAATATTTCTGCCCTTCAAACCACAGACCGGTCAGGCCGATATCATCGGCCGCTATCAACATTTTGCCAATGTGAGATTCATAATGACTGATATACTGCATTGATTTCCTGTTCCTCACAAGTTTTGCAGGTGAAACCAGTGCGATCTTATATAATCCGTACGACGCCGTTATTCTGGTTTCAGCCTGCGCATTTCACACCGCAAAGCTTCATATCCTCCAGCAGCTGCTCATAAGTTTTAAAGACGATTCCTTCAAATCCGAGCGTTTTGGCCGCGACAACGTTTTCTTCAGTATCGTCTACGAACAGGCATTCTCCGGCTTCCAGGCCGAATTCATCAAGGAACTGCAGATACATCTGCGGATCCGGCTTTGTCTTGCCGACCTTAAATGAAACGATCCCGCCGTCCATATAAGGCATGAACGACAGCGACTCGCCGCATTCATTATAAGCCTTTCTGGAATAATTCGACAGATAATAGACTTTGTAACCGGCCTCATGAAGGTCTTGCACAAGCGGTATCGCAAAATCCCTGCCAAGAAGCATACCTTCGACGCTTGAAAAAGCCTTGCCCAACGCCTCTTCTATTTCCGGATCCGCGCTTGCGAAACCTTTAAGAGCTTCCTCTTCCGTGATCTCATCACGCTCGAACTGCCCCCAGAACGGTGTCATTACCGAAGCCTTTATGATACGCTTTATCATAGCCCCGTCAAAGCCTTTGCCTGCAAGGAACTCGACGACCTTGAAATCCGCCAGGACTCCGCCGATATCAAACACGATATTTTTAATTGCCATTACTGCTATCCATTTTTTTACTGCTGAAATACTTAAGTTTCAGATTTGTCCGGTAGAAATCCTTCGTTGAGCATCCGGCTCTTCCGCCTCCTGCACATGCACACGCGCAGGCGCAGGCACATGCGCATGAGCTGTGGGCGCATCCGCCGCCTCCGCGGCTTGAATGTCCGCCGCCGGAAGATGACGATCTTCCTGACGAATGACCTGATGATCTCGGTGCCGAAACCACTATCGGCGTTACATGCACACGCATATATGTATTCGGAGAATGACTGTAGCGATACGTGCCGTTCGAGCTCTTTTTAAGCAGGTCTTTTTCATTATCCGGAATATCCTTCTCTTCAACTACTTCCTTGCTCTTGATCATGCTTCTGCCGCAGTATTCGCAGTTGTCCTTACCCTCTACCCTTGCGGCGCCGCAGCCCTGGCATACGGGATAATACTCGATCTTCGTACGCGTGATCTTCTTTTTAGTCGAAGTACCGAAGTTTGCCGTGGAAATATAGCTTTTGATGCCGTTTGTTATTTTCACTATAATAACGATAATTACGACCAGGACGATTGCTCCGCCGACTACCGCGTACGTATCATCCTCATCTGAATATCCATAGGAATCCGAGTTTATGGATTTGCTCTCGTCGAAAG
>CADBMM010000184.1 GCA_902795795.1 uncultured Lachnospiraceae bacterium
CTTAACAAAGCGCTGTTTTCTTCCCATTTTTCTTCTTCGCCGGCCCACCAGGCGCTGGCTCCGCAGCAGCCAAGCACGACTCCGGCATCATATTTAACCGCCAGCCATTTATATGTGGAAACGGTCTGCTCCGGCAGTGAAGCCGTAAGCTGACAGCCCGGGAAAAATGCATATTCACAGGCGGTCTTTCCTTTAGGCGGAGCGGCGTAAAAGCACTCCGTCGAGACCGAATCCAGCTCTCTCAGCCAGAAATCATGGAAGGCAGGCGGCTGAATGCCCTCTTCAACTCGCGCTTTTCTTGAAAACTGGAACAACGCTCCCATATCTATGCTCTCAGGGCATCTGTCCTGGCAGCGTCCGCAGATGTTGCAGGAATAGACTTCTCTTGTCATTGTACGGCTCGCAAGGAAATGCGCACCGGAGTCGGTGAAGACTTCCATAGCGGCCTGCTGCGGAGCCTTTCTGTATTTATCGAACAGCTCGCAGCCGGTCAGGCAGGCGTCGCAGGTGCACTGCCAGCAGCGGCCCGCTTCCTCTTTTGCTTCAGCCTTCGTGTATCCAGCCACAGGATCTGCCGGTACTACCTTATCTGCCTTGACCGCGCCCTCCGGAACAAGCCTGTGCTCATGGCATTCGCGCTTTGTGACCGCTGACATGGCATTTCCTGTCTGGATGGCGCTTTCCATATATTTTGAAGCCTTAGGGCCTGCAGCGATCGCTTCCATAAGGGGCATTCCGCAGACACCGCCGCCCATAAACGTAAGCGGACGTTTCGTAGTTAAGGCTTCAGGATCCCAGCTGTCCTTAAGTCCAAAATCACAGCCGCCTTCGCCGGTCGTTATATAAACAGCAGTATAATCTTTAAGCTCATCAAGTGTTTCTATTTTATGATTATATTGAAAATCCACAGTTTCCTTGGAAAACTGGAATAAAATATCCTCTTTGAAAACATCGAATTTCTCATGATCTTTGAGGCTTCCGCCCAGATCATCCGAGGTCTCGAATACGGTGACCTTGTATTTTTTCTGAGCCATATTAAGCGCGGCGGAAAGTCCTGCGGGACCCGCGCCTACGACTGCGATCCGCTCTTCCTTTTCGCTGGCCTGGAAAACGTCCGGCGTTTCCTGACCCGCAAGCCTTAAAACAGCCTCCTCAAGGCGCTCCATATCCAGCGCTTCATCGCCTATGAACTTTCTCTGGCAGCGTTCGCGGCAGGGGCGGTCACATAAATATGCAGCCACGGATGGAAAGACCGTGGCAGTACGAAATTCCCGGTAAGCGGCGCTTAAGCGCCCGCGGGCTACTTTTTTTAATATAGAACGGATATCAACGTTAAAAGGGCATGCGCAGCTGCATGGCGCCATATCGTCATGAATGCAGCCTTCCACAAAAGACAATGCTTCCGCGCGTTCCATATAATACCCCCTGAATAACTGTTTTTCGATTAATTGTATCACACGCAGGACCGGAATGATCCTGCGTGTGAGAACAATTCTATTGTTTTCGTTATGATATTGCCCCGCGATGCCTGCATGTTTCGCAACAGGGCAATATCAGTTACATCGGATTGCTTGCGATGCGGTCAAGGACGTCGTCCATGTCCGGTCCGAGATAATACTTCTCAGGTTTAAGCTCCTTGCCCTCCTGCTTGGCGGCCCATGCAGCCTTTACCTTATCCGGAGTAGCTGGCAGCTCATAAATACGGCAGCCTGTAGCGTTGTCAATAGCGTTGATGACAGCCATATGTCCTGAAGACTGGAATACCTCGGAGCAGCCTGAAGAACCGAACGGTCCGAGATCTCTCGGCGTCTCAAGGAACTCAACTCTGATATCATCCGGAATATCAGCGATCTGCGGGATACCGCAGGCAATCATGTTCTTGTGCTTGTTGATATCCTGGTAATCCTCACTCAGCGCAAAGCCGATGCAGTGTGAGATTCCACCGTATGCCTGGCCTTCAACTGCAAGACGGTTTCCGATAACACCGATATCTACGCAGCTTGCGTATTTTAATACCTTCGTCTTTCCGGTATTTACGTCTACCTCTACGAGAGCCGCATTGACGCCGTACATCCACTCACCGTCCTTGTCGCCTTCACCAGTGTTCGGATCAAGGCCGGGATCGATGCCCTTGTTCATCATATCTACCTGGCTGGTATACTTGGTCGGTATGCCCTCATCTACCATTTCCTGATATGTACGTAAGGTTCCGTCGGGCTTCTTCATCGCTTCCATGAGCATCTTGGCAGCCTCAATAGTAGCTTTGCCGTTCATGAAATGGCTGCGGCTGGCAGCTGCAACGCCGCTGTCCGGACATCTGTGGGAATCGTTCATGACAAGACGGATCTGCTCAGGCTTGATTCCGATCTCCTCAAGGGCTTTCGTTGTAACGGTAAGAGTTCCTATATCACCGCCCTGGCCCATATCTTCCCAGGTGTTGTAAACAGCGATCTTTCCGTCAGGCATAAGCTCAAGAGCAGCTCCTGCCTTATCCCACATTCCGAGTGTGCAGAGGAATCCGCCGAGGCCGATACCTACGCCAATGTGCTTGCCTTCTTTTTTGCCTTCCTCAGCCTGGGCTTTGAACTCGTCATAGTGCGGCTTGATCATTTCCATAAGCTTCTTGTAAACATAGAGCTTATACGGACGGCTGTTCAGGGTCGTTTCGCCTTCTTTGGCGAGGTTCATATAACGGAACTCCCAGGGATCCATTCCGACCTTCTCAGCCATCATATCAATAAGGGCTTCAGAGAAGGTGTAGGCCTGCGGAGCACCGAATCCGCGGTAGGCAGCATTGAACGCATGGTTGGAAACACCGCCTCTTGCGAGCGCTTTTGCATTCGGAATGTAGTAGCCGCTGAACGGAACGGAGATCAGATTATTGAAGATCTTGCTGGCCATTGCGGCATATGCGCCGTGATCAAGGCCAATGTCGAACTGTACCGCAAGGAGCTTTCCATCCTTGTCGGCGGCGAGCTTGGCGTTCGTGTATGTAGCGGAACGTTTTCCTGATACATGAAGGAACTCTTCATAGTTGAGTGAAAGCGTTACAGGAATGCCGAGATTCTGTACAGCTGTAGCAGTAATGGCATAGGTGTTGGCTGTAACAGAATATCCGAATGAGCCTCCGACCGGGTTGTCGATAATACGAAGCTGATCCATCGGGATTCCGCAGGCCTGTGCTACAGATTCACGGCCTTCTCCGACAGCCTGTGCCTTACACTGGATAACAACATTGCCTTCTGTATCGTAGTAGCCCTGGCATACATCCGGCTCGATCGGCAGATGCGGCTCTCTCTGTGAATGGAAGCTTCCTTCAACTACATAAGCTGCATCATCGAAAAGGTCCTCCGGATCCTCACCCTTGTGAAGCGGAGCTTCCAGGTATGAGTTCGGGGATGTCTCATGAAGCTGGATAGCGTTAGGCATCGCAGCCTCCGGGAATGTCATATAAGCCGGCAGCGGTTCAAGATTCTGCTTGACCTTTGCAGCTGCTGCTCTTGCATGCTCTTCTGTATCGGCTGCTACTACTGCAACAACGTCGCCCTTTCTGCAGACTTTCTTACCTGCGATTACCGGGAACGGCGGCGTGCCTGTTCCGTGCCATCTCGGAATGATGGGCGGCATATCTATATTGTTGTTTCCCTTGACATCTTTAGCTGTAAGTACTTTTATAACGCCGGGCATCTTCTCTGCTTCGGAAACATCGATAGAAATGATGTTCGCATGGGGAAGATCAGCAAGCGTAACAGCCAGATGAGCCATCGTCTCGGGCATCTTAAGCGCGATATCATTGCCGAAATCGGTAAGACCGCAGACCTTTGCAACGGCTGTAGGTCTCGGACGCCTTGAACCGTAAATATCCTTCTCGCTTGCTTCATCATATAACAATGACTCCGGCGCTGCGTCGCCGCGCATTACTTCTGCTGCAGCCATAACAGCATCTATAAGAGGTCTGTAACCCGTGCAGCGGCAGATATTATGATTCTTCTGGAACCAGTCGCGGACATCCTGACGGGTCGGTTTCGGATTGCTCTGAAGAAGTGCATATGCAGATACAATGAAGCCCGGTGAGCAGAAACCGCACTGGGCTGCTCCATATGTAGCCCATGCCTGTTGAAGCGGATGTAGATGCTGAGGTGTGCCTATTCCTTCGATAGTAAGGATCTCACTGTACTCCGGCACGGATTTCATCTTCTTTACGCATGAACGTACAAGTTCTCCGTTAAGGATAACGCTGCATGCTCCGCATAAACCTTTTCCGCATCCTACCTTTACTCCTGTCAGACCCATACGGCGAAGGACCGCCGCGAGTGTATCTTTCTCCGGATCACAGACAACGGGACGGTCCACGCCGTTGATCGTAAGATGGATACGCTCAAATTTCTGAATTTCCATATTAATCATCCTTTCTCCTTGATTATTATCTTGCTCCTTACGCAGTTAACGTTCTCTATTTTGAACTGAACTTAAAAAACGGTCATTGCCGAGAACGCTGATAATCATTTGTTTATTATAAAATATTTCAGTCATAACTACAATAAATAAAATCCAAAAACTACGCTAATTGTTCAAAACATCTAACATATCTTACCCTGCTTATGCATAATATGTTATACTGAATTTTGTTCATTACCCGCTATGATGAGGATCTGATAATGAAGACAGGCGCAGTAATAGTTGCAGCAGGACTTTCAAGCCGCATGGGCGCGTTCAAGCCCATGCTTCCTTTTGGTGACGAAACGATCATAAGGCACAATGCTATTTCACTTTTAAACGCCGGCTGCAGCCCCGTATGCGTCGTCACGGGCTTTCAGTCGGATCTGCTTAAAGACCATGTGTCAGATCTTCCGGTTCGGTGCGTTGAAAATCCGGATTACCGCACGACCCAGATGTTCGATTCAGTAAAGATCGGTCTTGCGGCTGTAAAAGACAGCTGTGATCGTGTGCTGCTCACCCCCGGAGATGCATGCGCCTACAAAAGCAGCACGGTAAATGCGCTGCTGGACTCTGAGGCCGATATCTGCATACCGGTCTTTAACGGAAAACGCGGACATCCGATCATGATATCCGGCAAAGTTATTCCGTTTATTTTATCTTATATGGGCGAAGGAGGACTTGGCGGGGCTCTGGCTTCGCTTACAAGCCTGTCGCATGACCAGGCCGGGACTCTCTCATCTTCAGCTGCCATTTGGACAGCAGACCAGTCAGCAGCACTTCCTGCTTCCGCTTCCGGCCAGCGATCGCTCGTAACGGAGCTCCCGGTGAACGATCCCGGGATCCTGCTGGATGCAGATACGCCTGAAGATTATAAGAAACTGACAGAGTACGCGGAGGGGCTATGAGAGCTGTATATCTTGTAAGACACGGCCAGCCGGAAAAGCCTGCTATAAAACACCTGTGTGTCGGCCGTCTTGATCTGCCGCTGTCGCAGGAAGGAAAACAGCAGGCAAAAGCATTGGGAGATTATTTCGGGCCGCTGCTTTGCATGGGAACATCCGTAAAAGTTATCTCAAGTCCGCTTAAGCGCTGCCGCGATACTGCTTCCGCGATCTCTCCTGTTTTTGAAGTCATGGATGATTTTCTGGAAGTTGACATGGGCGAGTGGACCGGAAGATCCTTTAAAGATATACAAAAGCTCTGGCCCGATATATATGATGCCAGAGGAAAAGATATGATAAATACCGTCCCTCCCGGCGGCGAATCACTTAAGCAGTGCGGGGAGCGTGCCCTTATGGGACTGCGTAAAGCACTGGAAAGCTGTCCCGGCAGCGATCTTATTATCGCCGCGCACGATGGACTGATGCGTATGCTTTACGCCGGTCTTACGGGCAGCGAACCGGATATTTCTGTTCCGACCGGAAGTATTATCCGGCTGCTTCTTTGCGACGCTCCTGACAGATATCTGCCGCAGTCATCCGCCGGATCATCGACACGCTTTGCCGATCCAGTCAAAGCAGTATGGCTTTATGACCATGCCAAAATGCCTGATGAACTCCCGCCGGTCATACCCGACGAGCAGACTTGTCTTGAGCTGCTGAAGGAAGCAGAAACGCCTCCCGCTGCAGCAGCGCACTGCCGGGCTGTTGCCGACATGGCAATGAAGATGTGCGGATCGCTTGAAAATGCAGGCATAAACTTAAACGCTCCGCTTGTATACGCCGGCGCCATGCTTCATGATATAATGAAAGGCAGAAAGCATCATGCTGCTGCCGGGGCGAAATGGCTTTTTGAAGAAGGCTATGCATCGGCAGCCGCCTTGGTCAGTGACCATATGTTCCTGCCCGCGGAGGCCGAAGAACAGATAAATGAAAAAACGGTGGTATTTCTGGCGGACAAGCTTATAAAAGAAACTTCCCGCGTGACATTGGAGGAACGCTATCTTGCTGATCCCGCACCAGAAAAGATGCCGTATGTGAAAGCTCATTATGACCAGGCAAAACGCTTGATTGAGACTTATAAAAAGTATATAAATATTTAAAACGTGTTCTTATAATGCTCCAGTTCGATCCGAAGAACTGAAAAGGCATATTATTTAAGGGTTTTATTATATATGGAGGAACTGTAAACTATGGAACATATCATAAACGAAGCCATCGGCCTGCTAAGCAAAAATAAGCACGCTATTCTGGCGCTGGTCCTCGGAGCATCCGGGTCGACCCCGCGCAAGGCAGGCGCAGCCATGCTTATCGCTGAAGATGGTAAGACCTGCGGGACAATAGGCGGCGGCATCGTCGAGTATACCGCAGCCGGTAAAGCTAAAGAAGTATTCGGGGAATATAAGCCTCGCATTCTCGATTTCGATCTAGGTTCCGAAAGCCAGGACGCTATCTGCGGAGGAAAAACACAAGTTTGTCTTTATCCGCTGAAAGATCAGGATCTTCCGGCACTGCAAAAAGCGGCAGACGCTCTGGAGACCGGTATGCCTGCCACGATTGCTCTGTTTAAAGACAGCACCAATACAGAAGATAACGGCAGCAAAGCTGATTTCGGGAACAAGAACTGTGTAAATGAAGTGCCTATTTGCGGCAGCGAAAGCATCAGATTATACTGTGTTACCGGCGAAGACGGCGACAGCAGCATGTCGGATATCTATATGGCCTGCGAAAGCATTCATCAGGATGAACGCCTGCTGTTCAGGCACAGGCTGACCCGTCCGAGCCGTCTCTGGCTCCTTGGCGCCGGCCATGTTTCACAGGCAACGGCAAAAGCAGCTGCGGTAGCCGATTTTGACATTACCGTTGCTGATGACAGAGCCGAATATGCAAATGAAGAGCTGTTTCCCGGATGCCGCTGCATCGTCTGCAGCGATTTTGCCGAACTTCCGCAGAACGATATTTCGTCTGACGATTATATCGTTATAGTAACTCGCGGACATAAAAAAGATTACGAAGCCCTGGCCTGGGCCATAAAGACAAACGCCTGCTATATCGGCATGATCGGAAGCAAGAGGAAGCGTGATATGATCTATGAAAAGCTGGAAAGCGAAGGCGTTGAACGCTCCAGACTTGAATGGGTACACTCTCCCATCGGTCTGCCCATCGGCGACCGCACTCCGGGAGATATCGCGATATCTATAACTGCCGAACTTATAAAAGTCAGAGCGGATGCAAAGAAATCATGATCTGCGCAAATTAAGTGACATTCGGGAAGGTCATTATGGATCAGGAAAAGATAAAGGAAACATTAGGCAAAGAATTAAAAGAAGCTGCAAATGAAGGCGCGCGTGTAAACATCCCGGTATACGAGAGTTTCAAGGGAAAGCAGGCGCACGGAAGCAAGACCTGGAAAGCGAGTGATAAAGAAAAAAGAACGGTCAATATACTGGCTATCGTATTTGTAGCGATGGTCATACTCGCTCTTATATCATTTATATTACCGATTCCGTTCAGCTTCAGGATCCTGGTATTCATCCTGGCAATTCTGATTGGAATCGGCGGAATGGGTGGTTATCTCTTTTATATAGCATACCGTCATCACAAGGAAGATCCCATAGAAATGCATTACTACGATGTCGATTACAGGCAAAACCACATCACCGGAAAAGGATATGACAATACCATGGAAATCAGCAAGGAGGATTTCCATGGTAACAATAAGAAGAAAGAGAAGTAAACAGAGAAAACATGGCATAAAAGATGCCGATCTATTTCTTTACGCTTGAAGTAAATATGACCGGATCGCCATCTGTCTGAATTTCGCCTTGTCGGACAAGTACTTCTTTGCCGTCGATAAGATTTGTATAGCTTCCATCCGGTACATCTACATGCACCTTGCCTTCTTCTGAACGCAGGCTGAAAATTCCATATTTGACCGTGTCACTTACACGTTTCATCACCGCAATATTGCCCTGAGCCTCGGCGAAAAAAGCATCGTCAGCGTCCAGCTTTTCATGCTTAATATGCCCAAGCGCCGCCAGGAAAGTCGAAAGGTCTTTCCCTGTGCTGCGGCATATCGGTTCTTTTTCAAAAAGGCTCGGGGTATGGTCGTTCTCCCACTCCTGCCCTGCATACAGCAAAGCAGTCCCTTTAAGGAAATACAGCATCGCCGTAAAATTCATCAGATCATGCTCATTCTTCACAAATGAAGTTATCCGCGCGGTATCATGATTTTCCAGAAAGCGCAGTTTATTATAGTTTTCAGGATACACTGCCTCCTGGAAATTGAGCAGATCGGTCCAGTGAGCCAATGGCATTTTCCCAGTAAGATACGCTTCGAAGGCACTGCGTACATCATAATCATATTCAATATCGAATGCCTCGAAGGCTTCCGTATCCCGCGCGGAATACATACCATTAGCGCGCACTGCATTGCCAAATTCACGATGCACGGTTTCAGCCAGCCAGATACATCCCGGCCTGACTTTCTCTACCGCGGCACGGGCACGTTTCCAGAATTCCACCGGCACGAACGAAGCCACATCACAGCGGAAACCATCTACCAGATGCGCCCATTGCACAAGCGTTTCGATCTGATAGTCCCAAAGCTCCGGCACGCCGTAATCAAGATCGATAACATCCGACCATTCTCCGATACGGTTCCCCGGACTGCCGTCCGGTTTTTTATAGAAAAATTCAGGATGTGTATTCCACAGCACAGAATCCGGCGATGTATGGTTATATACAACATCTATCATGACCTTCATCCCATGCTTATGGATCTGATCACACAGATCGCTGAAATCTTCCAACGTTCCATAAAAAGGATTCACATCCCGGTAATCCCGGATGGCATAGGGACAGCCAAGGTTCCCTTTTTTATCCTTCGTTCCGATAGGATGAACGGGCATCAACCATATTATATCTGTTCCAAGCGAACGGATACGTTCGAGATCGCCCGTAAGCGCCCGGAATGTGCCCTCGGATGTATGATTGCGTACATATACGGAATAGATCACCTGGTTTTTAAGCTTCGGATCTGTGTTGTCTGCCATGCCTGAATTCCTTTCTCTCATATCATTATTTTTTATATGATAACATATAAAAAAGCCGCCGTACCATCTGATTTCACTTATGAGGCCCAGAGATTCAGGAGCCATTCAGTGTTGAAGTGAAATGCCAGGTACGGCAGCTCTTTTTCATTTAATCGAGCGGATGTATCAGGATACTCCTCTCTCTTTGTAATGGTGCGCATCTTCGAGCACCATCTCCTTGACCTTCATCAGTCTGACCTTGGTCGAGTTCTCGTTTTCGGCAAGCTTCATGGAAATGTATTTGATATTCTCCTGAAGCTCCGGGATCATGACGTATTCAAGAGCGTTTACACGTCTTCTTGTCTTCTCGATCTCCTGTGCAAGCAGCTGCATGGTCTTTTCGACTGCAGCAAGCTCAAGCATATCACCGAAAACCTCCTGCAAAGCCGTCATGGCGTCATCCAGCTCGCCGGATGTCTGCATGAAGCTGTAAGGATGGATCTCATTCGTTTCATCGCCTTCGGCCTTGGTAAAGGAATAACGGGGCACGTTAACAGACATGACATTCTTAAAAGTAACATCAAGCTCGATATTCGACTTCGAATACACCAGCGCCTGCTCCAGCATC
>CADBMM010000185.1 GCA_902795795.1 uncultured Lachnospiraceae bacterium
GAGAGGGTGGGATTCGAACCCACGCGCCCTTTCGGACAAACGGTTTTCAAGACCGCCTCGTTATGACCGCTTCGATACCTCTCCATAGTATGCATCTTTTGTTCAAGACGCAAGCGTTATCTTACCATACAACTGCTGGTTCGTCAAGCATTAAGGAACCATTTTTTCAGAAATGCAGATTGAAGAGCCGTAACCTCTTCTGCCGACCTGGCATTTTTGCAGTTTTCTTTCAACTCTTTCAGGGCGTCATGGTAGATTCGCACCTGTTTTTCATAATCTTCAATATCGTCGTATCCCAGCCAGTCTGCGACTTTTATCTTCTCTCCTGTGCGTCTTCCGCATTCGCTTTCCTGAAGAAAATATGAAAAGCTTCCATCATCATGATAAATTCTTGCCAGCGGGAAAAGTCGGCAGATACCTGGTCTGGCGTTATGAATGGAACATCTTCCGTTCTTTCCAAGAAACGCGCATGCGCCTTTTTCATCAACGCCAAGTCCCGGAAGCACGACTCCGTCAACTACATCGAACCTGACTAATCCGGCAGAGAGCAAACCTTCAAAGGAATAATTAAGCTCACGCACCAGCATCTTTACATCATACGCATCCAGAATGATCATGCAGCCTGTTTCCGTGCAGCATTCGGAACAGCCGGCACAGTCGTTGCAGACAACAGCAGCTTCATCATTCGCGCTTAGCAGTTTATCTTCTGTTATCCAGTTTTCGTTTATTTCACGAAGCATACTTTTCTCCCGGAATGATCGTCATTTATCTCGTATATCTGTTGATAAATTCTGCCTTCAGTTTAGAATAAACTATCCTCTGGCTTCTATATATGCCAAAGTAGCCTGAAAGCATATAGGAAATACCGCATATAAGTGCAAAGTATATAAGATTATCCGAACCGAACATTTCAATGCTCAGCATGATCGCAGCAAGCGGACAGTTGAATGCGCCGCAGAACATGGCGACCAGTCCCAATGCTGCCGCCGCTCCCGGCGGGAGGCCGATCAGAGATCCAAACGCGCTTCCAAAACATGCTCCGATAAAGAACGACGGAACGATCTCTCCTCCCTTAAAGCCGCAGCCAAGCGAAACTGCAGTAAACAGAATTTTTATAAAAAACGAAGCGCCGGCAATATGTTCTCCAGCTATCGCTGCTGATATTACATTCTCGCCGGTTCCGTTAAATGAAGTTCCGAAGATCAAAGTCATTCCGATAAGTATCGCGCCGCCGACCAGTCCTCTTATTACCGGCTTTTTTACCGACAGCCTGAGCCGCTTCTCAACATGATGCATTGCTTCACAGAATACTATGCTGACAAGGGCGCACATGATTCCAAGAGCCACTACTCTGATCGTTGTTGGCATATCAAGTCCGAGCGTTCCTATGGCATACTTTTCACGTTCCGCGCCAAGCAGCGTAGTGATCGCAAGCGCAGTCACCGATCCCAGAATACATGGTACGAAGCCGGAATAATAAAGAACTCCCACACTGATTACTTCGAGTGCAAATATCGTAGCCGTGACGGGAAGCCCAAAAAGTGCCGTAAAAAGAGCGCTCATTCCGCACAACGTTATGAGCCTCATATCCTTTTCATCAAGCTTAAAAAGTTTTCCGACCTGACAGCCTATTCCGCCGCCTATCTGAAGGGCAGCGCCCTCTCTGCCGGCAGATCCGCCGAGAAGATGCGTTACTACCGTCGAAATAAATATTACAGGAATGAGTCTTACCGGGATCTTATCTCCAAAATGGATCGAATCGATGACTTCATTCGTTCCCAGCCCTTCTGAATTGGTGATCCTATATAACAAAACGATTCCCACGGCTCCAGCCGGCATAAGAAAGATCAGCCATTCATGTTCCATTCTGACATTCGTGCACAGTCTTACGCAATAATAAAACGCAAATCCGACAAAACCGCTTATAGCCCCGACTATCAGGGCTATAACTATCCACTTTATGAACATTTTCGCATAATATATTATGCCATTTCGGATCCTTGTCAGAATGACTTTCATCGTTCTTCTCTTTTCTCTTTATCAGTCTTTTTTACGAAGCATGAATTTTCTTGCTATTGCCATGCCTGCCTTATACGGGAGCGGACGCAGATCTTTATCCGCCTCTTTCAGCTTTTCTCTTATGTTTATGTGCTGCGGGCAATGCTTTTCACATTTGCCGCAACCAACGCACAATGAAGCAAAGCCGGGATTCTTCTGTATTCCTACATTCTGGGCAAATTTGAATCTGGTCGATGTCTTCCCTTCTATATACATAAGGTTGTAGTAGAAGAAGTTGGCGGGAATATCCACGCCCTTCGGACATGGCATACAATATCTGCAGCCGGTGCAGCCGACCTTTTCATTTTCCCGAAGGATCTTTTTAACGTTATCTATTACTTCCAGATCTGCTTTGGAAAAATCGCCTGCTTCCGCTTCCGACGCTGCCGCAACGTTATCCCTGATCATTTCAAGTGAATTCATTCCCGAAAGCACACAGGTAACTCCGGATTGGGCAAACAGCCATCTTAAGCCCCACTGAGCCGCTGACCAGCCTTTGCCGCTTTCGGCAAAGACTTTCTTAGCCTTTTCAGGGACATTTACAAGCTTTCCGCCTCTTAACGGCTCCATGATTATTACAGGAATATGCCTGCTTTCAGCTTCTTCCAGTCCTTTACGGCCTGCCTGTGAGTTTTCGTCGAAATAATTATACTGGATCTGGCAGAAATCCCAGTCATAAGCATTCAGTACTTTGCTGAACATTTCGGTATTTCCATGGTAGGAAAAACCGATATTCCTTATTTTACCGGATGCCTTTTTATCTTCTATCCATTCTTTAATGCCTATATCGCACAGGTGCTCCCACTCTGAAATATCCGTGAACATATGCATCAGGTAATAGTCGATATAGTCAGTACGCAAACGTTCAAGTTCTTTAGCAAAAGTCTTTTCAACATCGGCTATCGATTTCATCAGGTACTGAGGCAGCTTCGTGGCTATATAAACCTTATCCCTGATACGGTTGTTCTCGAATATCCTGCCCATAAGCTCTTCACTTCCGGGATAAATATAGGCTGTATCGAAGTAATTCACTCCGCTTCGAAAAGCTTCCATGACTTCTCTTTCCGCCTTTTCATAATCAATAGATGTTCCCTTTCTAGTAAACCGCATGCAGCCGTAGCCGAGCAGGGATATCTGATTTCCGTATTTATCACTTCTGTACTTCAAACGTTTAACTCCGTTCTACGATTCTATTATATGCCGGATCGTGTTCAAACTGGCGGCATCACAATGCAGTCGTAACGAATTGCCTTTCCGTTTATCGAATAATCAGGTTTTCTGCCGCCTAACCATGTGCCTTTTAAAGGTCTTTTAATAATTATCTTCCTTGGATGAGCCATAACAGCGGCATTAAGCAGTTCAGTTTCATCTTCGCATGGCTTTTCAAGCAGGTGTATCAGCTGGAACTTTTTTCCGACCAGGGCGCTTTTCTGGCGTTCTGGAAACATCGGATCAAGCAGGATGACATCAGGATGGATATCAAGCGATCTCATTGCGGAAATGCTGTCCTCTTTGATCAGCGTCATGCGGGACACCGTCTGAGATAGCTCAGGAATATTTTTTGCCCTGTTCATAGCATCTTCAAGGAGAGCTGCGATCACCGGATCTTTTTCATATAAAGTAACGCAAAATCCGGCAGCGGCAAGCAATAATGAATCCTCGCCAAGCCCCGCCGTAGCATCCACAGCCGTTAATCCGTCGTTATGCCCCTTTATCCTTGAGGCTTTGATAAGAAGCTCTCTTTCAAGGTTGGCCTGCTTAATACGCCTGACCATTTTGGAAAAGTCGCCTCTTATCTTCTGATCGCCGCACCCAAGGAAAAGACCGTTTTCATCTCTGTCGAGAAAGGCTCCGTCTGTTCCGTCTATTATGATACGCTCTTCGCTTATACCCAATTTATTCAATTCCTATGATCAAACGCATGCAAGTGCCTGCTCGAGATCAGCAATAAGGTCGTTCTTATCTTCGAGACCGCATGAGATCCTGATCAGTCCGGCGGGAACGCCTGCTTCGATAAGCTGCTGTTCGTTCATCTGGCGATGAGTAGAGGTTGCAGGGTTAAGGCAGCATGTTCTCGCATCTGCCACATGTGTCTCTATGGCAGCGAGTTTAAGTTCTTTCATAAACTTCTCCGCAGCTTCCCTGCCGCCAGCTATTTCGAATGAGACTACGCCGCAGCCACCGTTTGGCATATATTTCTGCGCGACCTCATAATAGGGATCGCTCTTGAGTCCCGGATAGTTGACCTTAGTTACTTTCGGATGTTTTTCAAGAAACTCCGCAACAGCCTGGCCGTTTTCAACGTGCCGCGGCATGCGAACATGTAAAGATTCAAGTCCGAGATTTAAAATAAAGGCATTCTGCGGTGACTGTACGCAGCCGAAATCACGCATCAGCTGTGAGACACATTTAGTTATAAACGCTCCTCCTTTGCCGAATTTTTCCGCATACACGATTCCATGATAGGATTCATCCGGAGTGCAAAGGCCGGGATATTTATCCGCATATGCCATCCAGTCGAAATTGCCTGAATCTACTATCGCTCCGCCAACGGCTGCGCCGTGACCATCCATATATTTTGTCGTGGAATGAGTGACTATATCCGCTCCCCATTTGATAGGTCTGCAATTAACAGGCGTCGGGAAGGTATTGTCGACAATAAGCGGTACTCCGTGTGCATGTGCGACCTTTGCAAATTTCTCTATATCAAGAACTGTAAGCGCCGGATTTGCTATAGACTCTCCGAACATTGCTCTTGTATTCTCTTGAAACGCTGCGTTCAGTTCCTCTTCTGATGCAGTCGGAGGAACGAAGGTGACCTCTATTCCCATCTTAGCCATGGTGACAGAGATCAAATTGAATGTACCGCCGTAAATTGAAGAAGATGCAACTATGTGGCTGCCGCATTCGCAGATATTGAAAAGTGCGAAGAAGTTCGCAGCCTGACCTGATGATGTCAGCATTCCGGCCGTTCCGCCCTCTAATGCAGCTATCTTGGCAGCTACATGATCGTTTGTGGGATTCTGAAGTCTTGTATAAAAATACCCGCTGTCCTCAAGGTCGAAAAGCCTGCCCATGGCTTCGCTGGTATCATATTTGAATGTCGTAGACTGGATTATAGGTATCTGTCTTGGCTCGCCGTTTCCGGGAGTATATCCCGCCTGAACGCACTTAGTGTTGATGCTGTATTCTTTCATCTTCTTCATCTCCATAGTATTTCATATTTAATACCGCCCGCTGGATAAATATCTGCGGGCGGTTTCAATTATAGTATTATATTAATAATTTATCAATGTCAGAAAAACTCTTTGCATTTTAATCGTCGATCCTGGATTTAACGGTAACTTCGACCTTTTTCTCATAGCAGTTGAACATTTCGTCAAGTCTGGAAGCTTCCTGCTTCTTAGTAAAGATACTTACTATCGGCACTATTATAAGTCCGCCTACCATGGCCATAACTCCGGAGTTTATGGAAGACTTGAACATATATCCGAAGAATGATCCCCATCCGCTTATATCGACGCCGCCTAAAGTAACGCACAGCTGAACTACAGAAACTGCGCAGCCCCATACAAAGCAGACGCATGTCGCAGCCTTAGTCACGCCTTTCCAGTATAAGCCATACAGGAAAGGAGCCAGGAAAGCACCGGCAAGAGCGCCCCATGAAACGCCCATCATCTGTGCTATAAATGTAACTTCCGGATGCGCATCCTTTATGATGGCGATCACAGCAGATACGGCAATAAAGAATACGATAAGCATCCTCATTATCAGAACCAGTTTTCTCTCGCCCAGCTTCTTTTTGGAATATGTTTTTATAACATCAAGTGTAAGTGTAGAGCTTGATGTGAGCACAAGCGATGAAAGGGTCGACATCGATGCGGAAAGGACGAGAACGATAACGATCGCAATTATAACTGCGGGCAATGTTGAGAGCATCGTCGGGATTATGGTATCGAACAGCGGTTTCCCTGTCTGAGGATTGTATGAAACGCTGTCTGCATAAAGCCGTCCGAAACCGCCGAGGAAATAACATCCGCCCGCTACTATGATAGCGAAAAACGTAGAAATGATCGTTCCTTTCTGGATATCGTTCTCATGCTTGATAGCATAGAATTTTCCTACCATCTGAGGCAGTCCCCAGGTTCCGAGAGATGTAAGGATCACGACGAACAGAAGCGCCAGCGGGTCTGGCCCTAAGAAAGATGTGAAGGCTCCTCCTGTCCACCCTTCCGCTTCTACTCCGGAAAGGGTCTGCATTGCTTTAAGCAGTCCGCCGTTCTGCATAAGTACAGCGCCTATTACAGCACAGATACCGAAAAGCATGATTATTCCCTGGATGAAATCGTTTATGGCCGTAGCCATGTATCCGCCGAAAATAACGTAAAGTCCCGTAAGTACGGCCATTATCAGGATTATCACCCAGTACGGAACTGAAAATACCATTCCGAAAAGGCTTGAAAGACCGTTATAAAGAGATGCTGTGTACGGAATAAGGAATATAAATACAATGATCGAGGCAAAGACCTTCAAAGGTATTGAATCAAATCTCTTACCGAAGAAATCCGGCATGGTCTTGGCGTCGAGATGCTGAGTCATGATCCTCGTTCTTCTTCCAAGCACGTTCCATGCAAGAAGAGAACCGATAAACGCATTGCCTAAACCTGCCCAGGTGGATGCAAGTCCGAAGTTCCAGCCGAACTGGCCTGCATATCCGACAAAAATAACGGCTGAAAAGTACGAAGTACCGAATGCAAAGGCTGAAAGCCACGGTCCGACCGATCTTCCACCCAGAACGAATCCTTCTACATCCATTGCTTTTCTTCTTGTGCGGTATCCTACTGTGATCATTACGGCAAAAAAGCATACAAGCAGGATCGCACTTAAGATCTGAGCACTCATTAATTTTATTCCTCCTGTGATAAAAACTGTATCGTATTATATACCTTTTTTTGAAAAATTCAA
>CADBMM010000186.1 GCA_902795795.1 uncultured Lachnospiraceae bacterium
AGGATATGGGATGCTGAAGCAATAAATGAGTTCATGCTCGACGACTTTGACAGAGGCAACTATCATAAGGCAGTCGAGCAGGAGAATCTTGCAAAGAATATCACTGAGGTGCTTTACCCCAATGACAATCATACCGCGGGAAAAGAGCTGCGCTTAAAGCAGCAGTATTTCTTTGTTTCCGCGACTATGCAGACAGCTGTCCAGCGTTATAAAAAGGATCACGACGATATCAGAAAGCTGTATGAGAAAGCCGTGTTCCAGATGAATGATACGCATCCGACCATAGCTGTTCCCGAGCTTATGAGGATCCTTCTTGACGAAGAAGGACTGGAATGGGACGAGGCGTGGGAGATCACGCAGAAATGCTGTGCTTACACAAATCACACGATCATGTCAGAGGCACTGGAAAAATGGCCGATCTCTCTTTTCCAGAGGCTTCTTCCCAGGATATATCAGATCGTGGCCGAAATAGACAGACGCTTTGTCGGTGAAATAAGAGAAAAATATCCACGCCGTGAAGACAAGGTCGCCAAAATGGCTATTCTTTACGACGGACAGGTCAGAATGGCGAATATGGCTATCGTCGGAGGCTTTTCCGTGAACGGCGTTGCCAGACTGCATACGGAGATCCTTGAAAAGCGTGAGCTTGCGGACTTTTATGAACTCATGCCTGAGAAATTCAGCAACAAGACCAATGGCATCACCCAGAGACGGTTCCTGCTTCACGGAAATCCGATGCTGGCAAAATGGGTGACCGATCATATCGGAAACGGATGGATAACCGACCTTTCGCAGATGAAAAAACTGCTTCCGCTTGCGGATGATGAAGCTGCGGCGGAAGAATTCATGCAGATAAAGCGGGCAAACAAGATCCGTCTTGCAGCATATATAAAAAAGAATAACGGCATTGAAGTAGACCCGGATTCGATTTTTGATGTTCAGGTCAAGCGTCTCCATGAGTATAAAAGACAGCTTTTGAATATCCTGCATGTCATCGGTCTTTATTTACGTCTGAAAAACGATCCGGAATTCGATCCTTATCCAAGGACATTCATATTCGGGGCTAAGGCAAGCGCCGGCTATGAACGCGCCAAGAGCATAATCAAACTGATCAATTCCGTTGCAGATGTCGTAAATAACGATGAAAGCATCGGAGGTAAGATAAAAGTTGTCTTTATAGAGGATTACCGCGTAAGCAATGCCGAACTGATCTTCTCGGCTTCGGATGTTTCCGAACAGATATCTACGGCCAGTAAGGAAGCAAGCGGCACTGGAAATATGAAATTTATGCTCAACGGTGCCGTTACGCTTGGAACCCTTGACGGAGCCAATGTCGAAATAGTAGAAGAGGTCGGTGAAGACAACGCTGTAATATTCGGACTGAAAGCTGAAGAGGTAATGGCGTATGAGAAAAACGGGAACTATGATCCCCGAAGCATAGCCGTGGCGGACAAAGAGCTTGCGGCAGTGCTCCGTACACTCACGGACGGGACGTTTTCCAATGGCGACCGGAATCTTTTCAGAGGGATATACGATTCGCTCCTTTACGGAGACAGACCGGATACTTACTTTATCATTGCCGACTATAAAGCATATGTACAGGCACAGGAAAAGATCGAAAAGATGTATCTTGACAGAAAAGGCTGGGCAAGATCCGCACTTACCAACACCGCCTGTTCCGGAAAATTCAGTTCAGACCGTACTATCGAAGATTACGTACGCGATATATGGAAGATCGAAAAACTTAAACAGCCCGGGACCTGTAAAGAGTCGTGATAATATTTAATTCATTAATTTTTGACAGGATAACTGGCATTATGTTAATATTCCAATAGTATGCCGTATTTTCAATGAAGAGGTGAACGTCTTGGATAAAGCAGAATATCAGGATCTGCTGGATCAGATCCAGAATTGCGTTAATAAAAAGGATTACCAGAAAGCATATACTCTGGCAAAGAAGATCGACTGGAGAAGGGTAAAGAGTTTCCGCACCCTTAATATGATCGCGGATATCTATGAGATAAACAAGGACTATGAAGACTGCAAAAATGTCCTCCTGATAGCCCGAGGCCGCGCCAGCGTCGGAAAAGGTATTTTATACCGCCTTGTAGAGGTATGCTTAAAGCTTGGTAAGATCGATGAAGCTGAAGAATATTACAGGGAATATGTTGCAATAGCGGCAAATGATAACGAAAGGCTTATTCTTAAATATCAGCTGGCGAAAGCCAGAAACCTTCCGCTGGACGAGCAGATCGAAATCCTTGAAGAGTTCAAGGACAGAGAGTATACGGAAAAATGGACGTATGAACTGGCCCTTCTTTACAGCAAGGCAGGAAACAAGATCAAATGCGTCGATGTCTGCGATGATATGATCCTCTGGTTCTCAGAAGGGAAATATGTCCTGAAGGCAATGGAACTGAAGAAGAGATACTCTGAACTGACACCTTCACAGCAGGAATATTACGATAAAGAACAAAGAGATTCGGATCCCAGGCTTTACAGCGGAGAAAACCGCTTTGCTGCTGATATTATAGCCAAGGCCTCTCCAAAAGAGACTCCGGTCATTAAAGCAGAAGTACCGGAGCCTGATGATTCCGACGCCGAATTGCTTGAGCAGAAAGCACAGGCTGCTATTGCCCAGGCAAGGAGCGTATCGGCTCCCAAGAGAAATTCCGCTTCAGTTCTTGAAAGAATGAATGCGGCTGTTGCTGCAGTTACGGCAGGCGTGGAAGCTGACAAGACAGGCGCCATCCGGCTGAAGCAGGAAGAAGTGGACAAGCTTTCCGTGACCTCAACTGATTTTATGGGCGGAACAGCTGATATAAGATCACAGCTTGAAAAGAGTGTTGAAGACGTATACGGAGCTCCGGAAATATCTGAAGGAAGCAATACTCCGGAAAATCTGGCGGCTGCAAAAATCCTTTCCGAACGTGAGACTGCAGATTCCTTCAACGGGCTTGAAGAAGCGATCATAAACGTTGGAAATGAAGCGGGATCCGGCAGCGGCGAAGCAGAGCAGGAGACCGGAAATATTCCTGCATTTGACGATGCTCCGGCTTCAAAAGAGACAATGATCTGGAATACTGCTTCACAGACGGAAAAGGAGCCTGCTGCACCTGCTCCGGTTGAGGAGGCTGTTTCACAGGGACACACTCAGGCGCCTGATATGTTCGCTCCGAAAAAGGACGCGCCTGAACCGACTTTCCCGGCAGAATGGGAGATCCCCGATCCTGAAGAGACTCCGGCGGAAAGGATCACACACACGCTTCCTCTTGGAAAGATCGGGCAGAATACCGTTCCGATATCTGTAGAAGAAGTTATCAGAAACGAAACGCCGGAAGAGCGCAGGATCCGCATCCTGAATAATGCAAACCCGACAAAGATGAGTGACGAGCAAAGACAGATATTCACCTACTTTGCACGTATTCCGGGAATGGACACTCAGATCCTTTCGGCTGTAACAGGGGTCTATAAATTTGCCGGAGAGCATACTTCACGCCGGGGCAATATAGCCATTGCCGGTGCTGACGGAATGGGAAAGACCAGGCTTACTTATGGCCTTATAAATATGATGTGCAAAGATATGGGACTGGATGCAGTAAAGGTAGCCAGAGTCTCAGGTGAGCGCATGAACGAGCTGGATCCCGCTGCTGTTGTTGCAAGAATATCCGGCGGTTTCCTTGCCATAGAACATCCCAGCGATATGAAGCCGGATACGGTAGCAAAGCTGAATCAGGCAATGGAATTCAAAACGGACTGCATGATCGTTATCCTGGAGGATCTGAAACCTGCTCTTCGCGCAATGTTTAAAAAGTATCCTGAATTTGCTGAGAAATTCACAGGCCAGATATCTATCCCGGCATTTACAAATGATGAACTTGTAACTTTTGCAAGGACATACTGCCAGGAGAACAACTGCGATATGGACGAAATGGGCGTGCTTGCTCTTTATACGATGATCAGCAACAGTCAGACAGAGGAACAGCCTGTAAGCATTACCGCGGTAAAGGAAATGGTCGACAGCGCTATCTCTCATGCAAGAAGGACAGGGCGCAAAGCCCGCAAGGGTCCAAAGGGCAAGAAGATCACACTTTACGAGAAAGATTTTATCATTTAAGAGTCTAGCGGCATAAACGAAAATATGCAAGATAAATCAATTCTGAAAAATAGGCTATACCTCTATATTACCGAGTTTTTCTCGGGTCTGGCGGTAATGGCGGTTGAACTGGGAGCCAGCAGATTACTGGCTCCTTTCTTTAGTTCATCACAGATCGTCTGGACTATCATTATCGGAACGATAATGATAGCTATGGCACTAGGCAACATCTACGGAGGACGCAGCGCGGATAAAGATCCCGATCCGGACAGGCTTTACAGGAGGATACTTATAGCCGCCATCTGGATCGCTGCAATTCCGGTACTTGGTAAATATGTTATTCTCGGAATATCAGCAGTCCTTGTATTCTCTGTAAATACCAATTTTCTTATATGGGCTGCCCTGGCAGCGTGTATGGTCATATTTGTTTTTCCGCTTTTCCTTCTGGGCACGGTAACCCCTTCTCTCGCCAGATATACCGTACAGAGCCTTGATGAAAGCGGGAAAGTGGTAGGAACTTTAGGCGCGTTCAATACAGTGGGAAGCATCATAGGCACATTTTTGCCGACCTTCGTAACGATTCCCGCAGTGGGGACGGCCGTTTCCTTCCTGATCTTTTCGGGTGTTCTTCTTGCAATATCCATCATATATTTTTTAAACTGCAGGACCGGATATAAAAAATGTGCCGCCGGGATCATTCTCTTCATTATATGCTGCATTTTCGGACATAACGGAAGCTTTGCATTCTGGCAGGATGACCTGGCTTATGAAGGAGAATCTGTATATAATTACCTTCAGGTAAAAGAGACGCCTGAAGAGATGGTGCTTTCTACAAATGTGCTCTTCGGGGTGCAGTCGGTATTCGTTAAAGACGACAGACAGCTGACAGGGATGTACTACGATTACGCCATGGCAGCGCCTTTCATGGCAGGGATCTCCGAAAAGGATGAATTGGACATTCTTATCCTGGGCATGGGAAGCGGGACCTACGCTGTTCAGTGCAGCAGGTTTTTCGGCGATCTTAATATTGAAGGCGTGGAGATCGACGATAAGATAACCGCTCTGGCATATCAGTATTTCGGATTGCCTGAAGAGACAAATGTGGTAACATATGACGGAAGAGCTTTTCTGAATGCGACGGAAGGTTCATATGATATCATCATGGTAGATGCATATCAGGATATAACGATACCTTTCCAGATGTCGTCTGTCGAATTCTTCACCCTTGTGCGGGAGCATCTTAAAGAAGACGGCGTAATGGTAGTTAATATGAATATGCGCGGCAGATCGGAGGGAAATATAAATCAGTATCTGTCCGATACCATTGCTTCCGTTTTTCCTTTCGTCTATACGATAGATGTGTCAGGATACACTAACCGCGAGCTTTTTGCTTCGATGAATGAGGATTTCATAGAGCGCGGAAGCAGGAATATTGAATTGATGGCGGCTGAAGAAGATAACGAACGCGGTGTGATCCTTACATCATGGATGAGAAACTGGTATTCAGGACTTGTAAGATACGAAAGAGGCAATTACATACTCACCGATGACAAAGCCCCGGTAGAGCTGCTGGGCATGCAGGTCATAGATGAGATGATAAAGGATGAAGTGGCATATTACAGGCATATATACGAAGAGCAGGGCCTTGAAGGACTGCTGAGTGTGTTGTAATAAGGAGAACCAGATGAGCGGATCACGTTATGATTTCCTTATCGTCGGGGCCGGCCTTTACGGCTCTGTCATAGCTTATGAGGTTGCAAAAAGCGGAAAGACCTGCGTGGTGATCGACCGAAGGAGCCACATAGGGGGCAATGTATATACCGAAGAAGTCGAAGGTATAAATGTGCACAGATATGGCGCACATATTTTCCATACTTCAGATAAGGAAGTATGGGATTATATAAATCAGTTCGCCGAATTCAACAATTTTATAAATTCGCCTGTTGCCTTGTACAGGGACGAGCTGTATAATCTGCCGTTTAATATGAATACATTCAGCAGGATGTGGAACATAAAGACTCCGAAGGAAGCAAAGGATATCATCGCATCACAGATCGCAGATCTTGACATAAAGGATCCGCAAAATCTTGAGGAGCAGGCTCTATCGCTTGTAGGGCGGGATGTTTATGAAAAGCTTATTAAGGGTTATACGGAAAAACAGTGGGGCAGAAAATGCTCCGATCTGCCGGCTTTTATCATAAAAAGGCTGCCTCTGCGCTTCACTTATGACAATAATTATTTCAATGACAGATATCAGGGGATACCTTGCGGCGGATATACAAAGATCATAGAACAGATGCTTGCAGATGCGGAGGTAATCCTCAATACAGATTACAAGGATTTTATAAAAGAGCATGATGGACTGGCAGGCATGACGATATTTACCGGTCCGATCGATGAATACTTCGATCATATATACGGACCGCTTGAGTACCGCACGGTAAGGTTCGAAGAGGAGGTCCTTGAATGCGAAAACTATCAGGGCAACGCTGTCGTGAATTATACGGATGCCGGCATACCCTGGACGCGGATCATAGAGCATAAGCATTTTGAATTCGGAAACCAGGAAAAGACCATCATCTCAAGGGAATATCCGGAAGAATGGAAACAGGGAAAAGAACCATATTATCCTGTGAATGATGAAAAGAACAACGCCCTTTATGAAAAATACAGGGCTCTTGCCGCAAAAGAGGATAATGTGGTCTTCGGGGGAAGGCTCGGAGAATATAAATACTACGACATGGATAAAACAGTCCGTAAGGCGCTGGATATGTGTGCGAAACTCGCACTTGGCAGATGAAATAAGCGCGCGATATAAAAGTATAATTATCAGGGGTTAAAAATGGCTAAACAGAGAAATATCAGGATCGATATAATTAAGGCAATAGGCATAATCTGCGTCGTGCTGGGACACACAGAGGTCATGCCGGCTGCAGGATTTGTTAATCTTTTCCATGTAGGCCTTTTCTTTATTGCCTCGGGCATCTTTTATAAAGAATCATATACCGATACAGCCAAAGGAGTCGGCACCATTATCCTGAAAAGGATAAAGAGACTTTATGTTCCCTTCGTCCTTTACAATCTTTTCTATCTCTGCTTCCGGAACGCGCTTACTGCGCTTGGTTTCCTCGACGGTTCGATCCTCGACAGAAGCGGTATCATAAGGCAGATATTCGGCATAGCGACCCTTACATCAGGCGAAGTCCTTCCCGGTCCCGACTGGTTCATCAGAGCACTTTTTATCATGGAAGTGCTGTATACGCTTGTGGATTATCTGATAAAGAAGCTCTGCGGAAAAAGATATCATATCGGAAGATGGGTCGTTTCAGCTGTTCTTCTCGGTGTAGGATATTTCCTGTGCGTGAACAAGGTACTGCTTGCAACAAATTATTTTACGATCCCGCTGGATCTTGGAACGATATGTTCAAGCTGGATCCTGTTTACTGCAGGCTTTGAGCTTCCGGCTGTTCTTAAGAAGCTGAAGACGAAGTGGAATACAGGAACAGACATTGTCCTTATGATCGTATGCTTTGTCATCCTCAACATAATGATGCAGTTTGGAGGAATAGCCTATGCGAATAACTATTATCCGAACATACCGTTTTTCCTGATCGCGGCAGCGGCGGGCTTTGGCTTTTCATATGGCCTGGCCGGGCTTCTGGAAAAGACACCGTCACTTATAAAGAGATTTTTCGTATTTACAGGCGGGGTCACCCTGGAGATCCTTATGATGCATCTTCTGGGCTTTAAGATCGTAACGTTCATTCTTTACAAGGCTCTTGACCTGGGAAGATCCGCGCTTGCATCCTTCCCGGTATATTCCGACGCCTACTGGCTGCCTTATCTGATCACAGGTATCGCATTTTCTCTTGTATTTGCCTTTGTCTGGGGAAAGATCAAGGAAAGCCTTAAGAGCCGTCTTGGGGCAAAGCGTTTCATCGTATATCTCATAATGGCCATATTTTTCGCGGCAGTGCCCAATATGCTCCTTGGCAAGATTCAGGCATACAATGCGGCTCATCCGGATTATGATCTTGTGTTCGACAAGGACTATTATCTGGAAAAGAACAGCGATATCAGGGAAGCTTTTGGTGAGGATGCCGGCTATGACGAGCTGCTTGAGCATTTCATAAACAGCGGCATGGATGAAGGACGTATTGCATCGGAAGCATTTGATCCGCATTTTTACAGAGATAAATATAAGGATCTGGATGAAGTGTTCGGAGATGACTGGAGAAGGTACTACGAGCATTTTATGCTTAACGGAGCCATTGAGAACAGGCTGGGTGTTCCGGAAAACCAGGATAATGGCCTTGATATGGATCTGACCGCAGCACTTACTGATAAAAATACGGTCGGTATAAGTTATACAGCAAAGAATGAAGCTGTAAAGACATGCAAACTCATCGCCATGGATGCGTATATGAGCGATCTGTCTGAAGGAGAGGTCATTGCTGAAATAGAGATCGGCGATGCCGATGCGGAAAATACAGAGGACGCTTCAGACACAACGGAGGAAACACCTTCGCTGATATTTGAGACTGAAGATCTGAACAGAAAATATGTTATTGTAAGTGAAACAGCCGATGGACTTGAACAGATATCGAATTTCGCCTGGATAACAGGGGCAGGAGAGTTCGCCGATGCGGAAGATCATACCTTTGAGCCGGCTTCCAAAAAAGGCCTTCAGATCGGTGAGGAAATGATCGACGATGTTATCGCTTTGGGCACTAAAAATGCCTTTACGAATCTGATCGTAAACGAGATAATGACGGCCGATCCCGGAGAGGGTGCTGTAAGCTTTACCTATAAAGGCAGGGAGTATTATTTCAGGAACAGCAAGCTGGAGCAGCTCGACCGGTATTTTTCAACGCTCACCAGGGCCGGAATAAGCGTGACCTGCGGTGTGATCAATCTGTACGACGAATCTCTTCATGAGCTTTATTATCCGATAGCGCTGGAAGAGCAGGGAGCTACGTTTTATGCGCTCAACACTGCTTCAAAAGAAGGACTGGAATATACAGAGGCTTTCATTGAGTTCATATCAGAAAGATATAACGGCAGTGATGAAAGCTGCGGCCTCATAAGCAGATGGTGCGTCGGTAATGAAGTTAATGAAAGCCGGACTTACAATTTCTGCGGAGAGCATTCTCTTGACGATTACATAACCGAGTATTCCCGTACATTCAGGGTATGCTACAATATTATTAAAAAAAATATTCCGAACGCGCAGATATATGTCCCCGTAATGCCATGGTGGGGTATAGGCGTTGATAATTATACCTACGGCGGAAAGATGTTCATTACAGCGTTCGCGGAGCGCATTAAGGAAGAGGGGGATATTGACTGGGGACTTGCCTATCATGCATATTCCTATCCCTTAAGCGATCCGAAAGTGCTCAATGACGGTGAGCGTGTAATAGATGAAAACGGCAAGCTGACGATCGACAACTACTTCACGACAGATTCCGAAGATTCTGTGACTGTTACCATGGAGAACATTGAGGTCCTGACAGAATTCATGCACAAGGATGAAATGCTGGACCCGCAGGGGAATGTCCGTTCGATCATTCTTTCCGAGCAGGGTTATACGTCTAATTCAAATGTGTACGGTCATTGCGAGGCGCAGCAGGCAGCATCCATGCTCTACGCCTACTATAAAGCCGAGTCGATGGAAGATATCGATGCGTTCATATACTTCCTGGAAAAAGACGATGATAATGCTTCTCTTGGAAACAGCTATTACCAGTTCGGGCTGAGCTATGACAGAGACGGGGAGCTGGTCCATAAGCTTTCATATGATATCTTTAAGGTAATGGACAGCCGTAATTCGCCGGAAAAACTGGGGTATTTCATAGATGTGCTTGGCATAAACAGCTGGAGCGATGTGACATCGGACTTCGATGAATCTGTATTTGCCGGTTTGCCTGAGGCAGAAGAGGATCCGTTTGACGGAAGGACAGATATTTCGCAGGCGGAGTTTTCAGCGGTAGCGCCGCAGAAGCTTGAAAAAACTGAGGGGTATGAATGCCTTCCGGAGGTCACGGTCACACTTGACGGAAAAGAGCTTGTAAACGATGTGGATTACGATCTGGTATATGCAGATAACACTGATCCGGGAACCGGCAGGATAATAGCCGTGGGGCTGGGAGAGTATATTGGGATCGCGAAGACGGAGTTCACGATCGAATAAAAACAGAAATTTAAAAAAATAAAACAGATCCCTCTTGACAGGGGTCTGTTTTTTTGATACCTTAAAGAATGCACTATTGTGGAAAGCTGGGCTCTTTATCAACGTTTTAAAAAAATAAAATAAAATTTTTTATTACAATTGTATAAGTACCCGCCTTCTTCATGCAATTATTATACTCACAAGGGGTGAAAGCGTCAATGGAGAAAAACAGAATACGCCCTGTCAAATCAGGGAAAAGTATGCGAATGAGTTACCAGAGACAAAAAGAAGTGCTGCAGATGCCTAATCTGATAGAGGTGCAGAAGAACTCATATAACTGGTTCCTCACAGATGGTCTTAAGGAAGCGTTTGCGGACATTTCGCCGATAGAAGATTACGGCGGAAAGCTTAGTCTGGAGTTTTTGGATTTCACCCTGTGTGAAGACGATGTAAAATACTCGATAGATGAATGCAAACAAAGAGATGCGACCTACGCCGCTCCTCTTAAGGTCAAAGTACGCCTTTATAACAAGGAAAACGACGAAATAACCGAGCATGAGATCTTCATGGGCGATCTGCCTATCATGACAGCTAACGGTACTTTCGTTATCAACGGCGCTGAACGTGTTATCGTTTCACAGCTCGTACGTTCACCTGGCATTTATTATGACGTTACAAGGGATAAGCTTGGAAAACAGCTTTATTCCTGCACGGTCATTCCTAACCGTGGAGCCTGGCTCGAATATGAGACTGAATCCAACGATGTATTTTATGTACACATGGACAGGACCAGAAAGGTGCCCGTAACGGCGCTTATCCGTGCCCTTGGAGTCGGAACGAACGATGAGATCAGGGAGCTCTTTGGAGACGAGCCCAAGATCGAAGCTACTATCGCAAAAGACATTTCCACTAATTACGAGGAAGGCCTTCTGGAACTCTACAGAAGGATCCGTCCCGGCGAGCCGCTGGCGGTAGAGAGTGCGGAGAGCCTTATTTTCGCCCTTCTTTTCGATTCACGCCGCTATGACCTCGCAAAGGTCGGCAGATATAAATTCAATAAAAAACTTGCACTGCGCAGACGTATTGCCGGAGCTGTCCTGGCTGAAGATGCAATAGATCCGGAGACAGGAGAGATCATTGCGAACGCAGGCGATACGCTTACAAGAGAAACGGCCGATAATATCCAGAATGCCGCTATTCCTTATGTAATGATAAGAACGGAAAACAAGGATGTTAAGGTCCTTTCCAACATGATGGTCGACATCAGACATTATGTGGATGTGGAAGATCCCGCGGAACTGGGAATTACAGAAGCAGTATACTATCCGGTCCTTAAGGAAATGCTTGAAGAGTATACCGATGCTGAAGAACTGAAGTCTCAGATCAAAAAGCATGTGACGGATCTTATACCGAAGCATATCACCAGGGAAGATATTTTCGCTTCCATAAACTATGGTATCCATCTTGAATACGGCCTTGGCAATTCAGATGATATCGATCATCTTGGAAACCGCCGTATCCGCTGCGTTGGCGAACTGCTTCAGAACCAGTACCGCATCGGTCTTTCAAGACTGGAAAGAGTCGTAAGAGAACGTATGACGACTCAGGATACTGATATGATCACGCCGCAGTCGCTTATTAATATCAAGCCTGTAACGGCTGCAGTTAAGGAGTTCTTCGGTTCATCACAGCTTTCACAGTTCATGGACCAGAACAACCCGCTTGGCGAGCTTACACATAAGAGACGTCTTTCAGCCCTCGGCCCCGGCGGTCTTTCCAGAGACCGTGCCGGATTCGAAGTCCGAGACGTACATTATTCGCATTACGGCAGAATGTGCCCGATAGAGACACCTGAAGGCCCGAACATCGGACTTATCAACTCACTGGCATCTTATGCGCGTATAAACGAGTATGGCTTTATCGAAGCTCCGTACAGAAGAATAGATAAAGAAACGGATCCGGAAAATCCGCGCGTTACCGACGAAGTTGTCTATATGACAGCCGACGAGGAAGACGATTTCCATGTAGCACAGGCCAACGAGCCTCTGGATGAGGAAGGACACTTCATCAAAAAGAACGTTTCCGGACGTTACAGAGACGAGACACAGGAATACGAGAAGCACATGTTCGAATACATGGACGTATCTCCTAAGATGGTATTCTCGGTAGCTACTGCCCTTATTCCTTTCCTGCAGAACGATGACGCGAACCGTGCCCTGATGGGTGCGAACATGCAGCGTCAGGCAGTTCCGCTCCTGTTCACGGAGGCGCCTGTCGTAGGTACAGGTATCGAGGAAAAGGCAGCTGTTGACTCAGGCGTCTGTGTAATAGCAGAAAAACCGGGAACAGTTACATTCGTTCAGGCCAACGAGATCCGCATCGCAAACGATGACGGTACAAAACAGACCTATAAAGTAGCGAAATTCGTACGAAGCAACCAGAGCAACTGCTACAACCAGAGACCTATCGTCAACAAGGGCGACCATGTTGAGGCAGGAGAAGTCATAGCAGACGGCGCAAGCACATCGAACGGCGAGCTGGCGCTGGGAAAGAATCCGCTTATCGGATTCATGACATGGGAAGGCTATAACTACGAGGACGCTGTACTTTTAAGTGAAAGACTTGTAAAAGATGATGTTTACACATCAGTACATATAGAAGAGCATGAGGCCGAAGCCAGAGATACGAAACTGGGACCCGAGGAAATAACCAAGGATGTCCCCGGCGTCGGCGACGAAGCTCTTAAAAACCTTGACGACCGCGGCATTATCCGCATCGGCGCAGAGGTACGCGCAGGAGATATCCTGGTCGGAAAGGTCACCCCGAAAGGCGAGACAGAGCTCACGCCTGAGGAAAGACTGTTAAGAGCGATCTTCGGCGAGAAGGCCAGAGAGGTCCGTGATACATCTCTTAAGGTACCTCATGGTGAGTCTGGAATCGTAGTTCAGGCAGACGTGTTCTCAAGAGAGAACGGCGACGAATTAAATCCGGGAGTCAACCAGTCCGTAAGGATCTATATTGCTCAGAAGCGTAAGATCTCCGTCGGTGATAAGATGGCCGGCCGTCACGGTAACAAGGGTGTCGTTTCACGTGTGCTTCCGATAGAGGATATGCCTTTCCTGCCGAACGGACGTCCGCTGGATATCGTACTTAATCCGCTGGGCGTTCCCAGCCGTATGAATATCGGGCAGATCCTTGAGATCCACCTGAGCCTTGCCTCAAAAGCTCTTGGATTCAATGTCGCTACACCGATCTTTGACGGTGCTAACGAGATAGATATCCAGGATACCTTAAAGCTTGCTAATGATTACGTAAACCTTAAGTGGGATGAGTTCTCAAAGCTCCATAAGGACGAACTGCTTCCTGAGGTATACGAATATCTTGATGAGCATAAAGATCATCGCGCGCTTTGGAAGGGCGTAAATATCACCGAAGACGGAAAAGTCCAGTTAAGGGACGGACGTACCGGCGAGCCTTTCGATGCGAAAACAACTATCGGCCACATGCATTACCTCAAGCTGCACCATCTGGTAGACGATAAGATCCATGCACGTTCTTCAGGTCCGTATTCCCTGGTAACGCAGCAGCCTCTGGGTGGTAAAGCCCAGTTCGGCGGACAGCGTTTCGGTGAAATGGAAGTCTGGGCGCTTGAAGCATACGGCGCGGCTTACACCCTTCAGGAGATCCTGACCATGAAATCCGATGATATCGTAGGACGTGTAAAGACTTACGAGGCGATCATCAAGGGTGAGAATATTCCGGAACCCGGTATTCCCGAATCATTCAAGGTCCTTATAAAGGAACTTCAGTCCTTAGGCCTGGATATCAAGGTGCTCAGGGATGACAATACCGAAGTAGAGATCGTTGAAACGTCACAGTATGATTCCACATCCTTCAGTTCTGTTGAGAACGAACGTTTCGGACGGAACAGAGGCTCCGATGATGAATGGGCGGCACATGGCTTTACAACGCAGGAGTTCGTCGGAGGAGAGCTTGTGGATGTCACAAGGGAAGACGAAGAAAGTATGAATGACGAAGATGTCTTCTTCGAAGAGTTTGCAGAAGACTTCGGCGACGACGAGTGAACAGGTATTCCGATAACAAGTAGACTTTCTTTATGAAAAGGGGTATTTAAATGCCGGAAAAAAACAATAATACAGTACCTTACGAACCGCTTTCATTCGATGCAATGAAGATCGGCCTTGCTTCGCCGGAGAAGATCAGGGAATGGTCACATGGCGAGGTGAAAAAGCCTGAGACAATAAATTACAGAACACTTAAGCCGGAAAAGGACGGCCTGTTCTGCGAACGTATTTTCGGACCTGCGAAGGACTGGGAATGCCATTGCGGAAAGTATAAAAAGATCCGCTATAAAGGCGTTATCTGCGACCGCTGCGGCGTTGAAGTTACAAAAGCTTCAGTCCGCCGTGAGAGAATGGGACATATCGAGCTGGCGGCTCCTGTATCCCATATCTGGTATTTCAAGGGCATACCCTCAAGAATGGGCATGCTGCTCGACATATCACCGAGGACGCTTGAAAAAGTCCTTTATTTCGCAAGCTATATAGTAATAGATCCCGGTGAGACCGGTCTGGCATACAGGCAGGTGCTTAACGAGAAAGAATATCAGGATGCTCTTGAGGAGTATTCTGTCGATGGAAAACCGCAGTTCCGTGTCGGAATGGGAGCAGAAGCAGTACAGGAACTGCTTGCGGCCATCGATCTGGAAAAGGAAGCTGCTGAGCTTAAAGCGGCTCTTGCTGAGAGCACAGGCCAGAAGCGCGCCAGAATAATTAAACGTCTTGAAGTAGTTGAAGCCTTCAGGACATCCGGAAACCGTCCCGAATGGATGGTCATGAATATTATTCCGGTCATCCCGCCTGATCTTCGTCCTATGGTTCAGCTGGATGGCGGCCGTTTCGCTACATCGGATCTTAATGATCTTTACCGTCGTATCATAAACAGGAACAACCGCCTTAAGAGGCTCCTTGAGCTTGGCGCTCCTGATATTATCGTCAGGAACGAAAAACGTATGCTTCAGGAAGCTGTAGACGCCCTTATAGATAACGGACGCCGCGGCCGTCCTGTTACAGGACCCGGAAACCGTCCTCTTAAATCCCTTTCAGATATGCTTAAGGGAAAGAACGGACGTTTCCGTCAGAACCTGCTCGGAAAACGTGTCGACTATTCGGGACGTTCGGTTATCGTAGTAGGACCGGAGCTTAAGATCTATCAGTGCGGTCTTCCGAAGGAAATGGCAATAGAGCTGTTCAAGCCCTTCGTAATGAAAGAGCTTGTAGCTAACGGCATGGCTCACAATATTAAAAACGCCAAGAAGATGGTCGAGAAGATGGACAACGAGGTATGGGATGTCCTCGAGGAGATCATCAAGGAGCATCCTGTAATGTTGAACCGTGCACCTACGCTTCACCGTCTGGGTATCCAGGCATTCGAACCGATCCTTGTAGGAGGCAAAGCCATTAAGCTTCATCCGCTGGTATGTACAGCGTTCAACGCCGACTTCG
>CADBMM010000187.1 GCA_902795795.1 uncultured Lachnospiraceae bacterium
ACCGCACTGAAAGTAATTTTAATGGCGGAACCGGCGGCGGATACAGCCCGGCAGGACGTTTGCAGTCACTTATTGCAGGTATGGCTTCATCAGGGCTGTTCATGGTAACGGTGATCTTATTTACGGCGGCTTTAGTGATACAGCTCGTGTCGGCTATCGGCAGCGCTGCATTCGGAGGCAATGCTTTGATGTCGGTCATAGACGGAATTATCAGCCAGACAGGTTATTCGCTGAATGACATCGGCGGCATAGGTACAGTAAATGCAGCCATAAATGCAGTATCTGCCGGTACGATCATAACAACGATCATAGCCATGGTCCCCGGAATACTTACAGTGATCGGTCTTTGGCTTATTTTTGCATCTGCAAAAAGCTCTCAGGGAACAGAGGTAAAGCCGGCCGGATTTACGATCATAAAGGTGATCACCCTTATCTATTTCTGGATAATGATAGTTGTCGGTGCTTTAGCGATCATAATTCTTATCTTTGGAGCTCTTTTTACTGCAGATTATGCAGATGCGGCGGTGATATCCATATTTATAGTATTTATCGTGCTCATTGCAGCCATTGTCGCCCTTGTATGCCTGTATTATTCAAAGATAGCGAAGATGCTTACATCAGCCAGGGAAGCAGGTCAGGGTGCAACAAACCGACTGATGATTTCTACGTACGTACAGGTGATCACATGGATCCTTGCCATAGTCATGGTCCTCGCCCTGATCGGAAGCATTTCTTCAGCAGGGCTTTTGTCGGCGGTAGTTTCTTCGGCACTGCCGCGTGAGGTCTCCGCAGTGATTTCCACAGGAATAGTCTCACCGCTGCCGTTTTTACAGTATGGATGTACGGCGGTGTCAATGATCCTGTTTGCGGTCATTATCGGAAAAGCTAAAGCACTTGAGTATTAAATAACAATGGCAATGGCGGCAGAGGAACGTTTCCCTGCCGCCAATTCAGGAGAGGTATATGAAAAACATAACACTAGGCAAAACCGGTATCACGGTGCCCCAGAATGCCTTCGGCGCGCTGCCCATCCAGAGGATATCAAAAGATGCGGCAGTTGCACTTCTGCGAAGGGCCTACGAAGGCGGCATGAGATTTTTTGACACGGCCCGTGCCTATACCGACAGTGAGGAAAAAGTCGGTGCGGCCTTTGAAGGCATGAACGATAAGATCTATATAGCCAGCAAAACGCAGGCAAAAACAGGCGACGAACTGAAAAGAGAGCTGGAGACTACCCTTAAAAATCTGAAGAGGGATTATCTGGATCTTTATCAGCTTCACTGTGTGCCGCAGGCCTATAAGCCGGGTGACGGAACTGGTCTTTACGAAGCGCTTGCACAGGCGAAGGATGAGGGGCTTGTGCGCCACATCGGCGTAACCGCGCATCTGCTCAATGTTGCCGAAGAGCTTGTGGAATCGGGACTTTATGAGACACTGCAGTTTCCGTTAAGCTATATTTCATCGGAACGCGACATAGAGCTCGTATATAAATGCAAAGAAAAGGATATGGGCTTTATTGCCATGAAAGCTCTGGCGGGCGGACTTTTGACCAACGCACGCGCATGCATGGCTTTTATGAGCAGCTTTGACAACGTGCTCCCGATATGGGGCATACAAAGGGAAGAGGAGCTCGATCAGTGGCTTGCATTTTTCAGTGAAGAAGCTGTCCTTACAAAAGAGGACGAGGTTGCCATCGAAGCCGACAAGAAAGAACTTAAAGACGCTTTCTGCCGTGGCTGCGGATACTGTTCGCCCTGTACGGTCGGCATAAGCGTCAAGGACTGTGCCAGAATGTCCCAGATGATCAGGCGTGCGCCAAGCGAGGCGTGGCTGACGGAAAAATGGCAGACAGAGATGGAAAAGATAACGGAATGCATTGAGTGCGGAGTCTGCATGAGCAGATGTCCATATCAGCTGAACATTCCGGAATTGTTAAAGAAGAATCTCGCGGATTACAGAGATATAGTCGCGGGAAAGATAAAAGTCTGAGTTGGAGGTAATTAAATGCCGCAGAAGAAAAAAGGGCTGCCGGTCGCTATAATATTTTTATTGCTGATAATAGCATCAGGAGCCTGGCTTGCCTGGAATGTATATTCTCTCGGAGTTGTACCGCTTAACTATTTCCTTATAGGCTGCGGCGCAGCCGCGGTCGTGATCGTTATAGTCGCGCTCTTCCTTTTTGCGGGTCTGGGAAAGAACTCCGAAAAACCAAGAAAGGCGCTGCGGGTGATCGGAGTCATATTATCCGTCTTATTCAGCGCTGTATTTGCCCTTGTCGCGCTTTTTGGCCCGAAGGCCTATCATACAGTTGAAGCTGTAGTGGAAAAGACCGAACTAATGCAGGAAGAGCTGTCAACGGCAACAGACAATATACTTGAAGAAAAGTTTGAAGATGCCGCCGGTCAGATAGAACTTCTGGACAACAATGCTGTGGAGATAAGAGAGATGCTCTCTCAGAAAGAGTGGGCAATATTATCAAAGATCCCCATCATCGGTCAGAATATAGAAGCCGAGAACAAATTGGTAGATGTCATGCAGGGGACTTCGGACGACCTGCTTAAGCCTGCGGCGGATTATTTAAGCCAGGCACCGCTTTCCGGATTAGAGACCGGGCTGTCATTTGAGACCGAGGGCTCAGATCTATCGGATAAACTGGATATCTACGCAGATATGCTGGACGAGCTTGTGCCGAAAGCTGAACAGCTTATCGAAGATTTCGGGGCGATCCCGTCGTTCACCATACCCGAGATGGAGGAGCAGGTCAGCGAATTCCGTGGAACAGTGGCCAGCTTTAGCGGCATCGTTCCACAGCTCGACGGTATCTCGGATACCGTTTTAAGGCCCATTGCAGATACCATGCGCGAAACTCCGCTTTCATCGATCAAGGCAGAGACCGGGGTAAATGTCATTGCGCTTAGCACATATCTTGATCTGATCGAAAGCGTACAGCCGGGCCTGGAAGGCCTTTCGGAGACACTTGATTCCGGTAAGGACAATGAGAGCATTGCAGGCATTTCCGAAAAACTCACGCCGGCACTTGATCTGATATCTTCCATGGATGAATATATTCCGGTATTAAGGACCATGATCGGAGACGGAAGCGACAGGGCATACCTTATGGTGGCACAGAACACTGCCGAGTATCGCGCCTCCGGCGGCTTCCCGGGTTCGGTGGGAATGATGATAATACAGGGCGGTGTATTAAGTGCGGGCCAGTTCGCGCCGGTGGCTAATTATATTCCGGAATATGCGAATTATCCGTTCTACACAACTGACCTGGAAAACAGACTGTTTACGTGGATCGCAGACAGTAAGATCAGGGACGCCGGATGGAATCCGCATTTCCCGGTGGTCGGACAGATATGGGCGGCAGGCTTCAGGGACATGTATGGTATAGATGTAAACGGCGTGATAGCGCTTACGCCTCATATCATACAGGATCTGCTTTCGGTAAGCGGACCGGTGACATTGTCAAACGGAGTAGAGCTTAACGGACAGAATGCAACGAAAGTTCTGCAGCATGATCTGTATTATTCGTTCTATACCGATGCGAATTATACTTCAGAAGATTATATAAATGGTCTGTTCGCGGAGACTGCGGAATCGACCGTACATTCGATCATTGCTAACCTTGAGCTGGACAGGGTGACCGATTATTTCAAGGTATTTAAAGAGGCGGCAGAAGACCGCACACTTATGATATGGATGGCGGATGCAGCGGAACAGCAGAGTATAGTAAACGCCGGATATTCGGGATCGCTTAACATTGATCCGGAAAAACCGGAGATCGGAGTCTTCTATTCAGTTCTGGACGGTGATAAGGTCGGCTGGTTCGTAGGTATCGATACAGTAATAGGCGACGGAGTTCAAAACAGCGACGGCACCATATCATATCCGGTGGAGGTGACTCTCAGCGACAGACTGACAGCTGAGATGATAGCGGAATATCACGCCAATAACCCGCTCAACATCGGAAACCTGATCGGAAGCTATGACGGCGCACTGAATTCACTTATATACTTCTTTGCTCCTGCAGGAGGCACGATAAGCGATCTTGCCAACAGTGCAGGGCTTGAAGGCATTACCGGTGAATACAACGGATTGCAGCTTGGATCTTATCTGGAGTTTATGGTCGCTCCTGATTCTTCCGTAGTATTTACCTTTACGATCACCACGGCTCCGGGCGTGACCGAGGTGCCTGTAGTCAAGACTACGCCGCTGCTTCAGGATTACTGGGTATAAAACAGCAGGAAGGACAATGAAATGCAGTATGATTTTACTACAAAGCCGGAAAGAGCAGGAAAAGACGCGATAGCCATCGATTCCGTAGGAATTATGGATATAGCTCCAAAGGCTCCGAAGGATGGCTTTTCGCTTATACCCATGTGGGTCGCGGACATGAATTTCGTCATGTTTCCGGGTATTCAAAAGAGCATAATAGAGAGGGCGGAACATCCGGCTTACGGCTACTTTATGCCGAGGGATGAATATCTGGACGCCATTATTAACTGGCAGAGGGTAAGAAACGGAGTCAGTGACCTCACAAAAGAAGAGATCGGTTACGAGAACGGTGTGCTTGGAGGCGTAATGAGCGCCCTTAATTCAGTCTGTTCACGTGGGGATAATGTCCTGGTCCACAGTCCGACGTATATAGGATTTACCGGATCTCTTCTGAACAACGGTTATCATATCGTTCACAGCTGCCTGGTTCCTGATGAAAAAGGCATAATGCGGATGGATCTCGCCGACATGGAGCAGAAGATAAAGGAAAATGATATTCATGCGATGATCTTCTGTTCTCCGCATAATCCCTGCGGGAGAGTGTGGGAGATGGATGAGCTGAAAGCGCTTTCAGATCTTTGTGAAAAATACGATGTGACTGTCATTTCAGATGAGATCTGGTCTGATATTATCATGAGCGGAAACAGGCATATTCCGACACAGTCGGCGACAGCTTATCTTCATGAAAATACTGCGGCTTTTTACGCACCTTCCAAAACATTTAATCTGGCAGGGCTTGTCGGAAGTTATCACATCATATACAACAAACGTCTGCGTGACAGGACCAGAAAAGAAGGATCGCTTTCACATTATAATAATATGAACCTGCTCTCGATGTACGGCCTTATGGGCGCGTATACGCAAGAGGGGATGAACTGGACCGACCAGATGTGCGAGGTGATCGGTAAAAATATCGAGACTGCCTGCGGAAGGCTTGAAAGGATCGACGGCGTTTCCGTTCACCGTCCGGAGGGCACGTATATGATCTTCCCGGATTTCAGCAAATGGTGCGAGAAAAAAGGCATGACTATGGACGAGCTCGAGAAGGCATGCTGGGATGTCGGAGTGGCGGCTCAGGATGGAAGAATGTTCCACGGAGATCATAATCTGCGTTTAAATCTTGCGCTTCCCACGGCCTATGTCGAAGAAGCCATGGACCGGCTGGAGAAATACGTACTTTAAACAGAATGTTATATTATATTATGTGAGTCGGATGAGTCAGAGGGTGAGTCAGAGGGGACAGGTTCCTTGATTTTACGCTTACATCAAAAAATGGGACTGCCGAAGCAGTCCCATTTGTGATGGTCAGGATCAGGCGAGCATTCTTTCAGCTGCGGTGATAACATGGTCGATAAGAACGGAAGTGGTAACGCTTCCTACGCCGCCCGGAACGGGTGTGATCGCTCCGACGATCGGCTCGACTTCATCAAATACAGCATCGCCTGCGATACCGCCTGCGCCGTCTTTCTTGGACGGATCCCAGTTGATCGAAACATCGATGACTGTCTGGCCTGGTGATACGAAATCCTTTGTAAGGCTGTTAAGTACGCCGGCGCTGGAGACGAGGATATCGGCCTTTTTGGCGATGCTCTCGGTATCAACTGTCTTTGTATGGCAGATGGTTACTGTAGCGTTCTTGGCCATGAGCATCATTGCCAGCGGACGTCCTACTACCAGAGATCTGCCGATGACTGTAACGTTCTTTCCCTTAAGATCAACTCCATAGTAATCAAGGATCTCCATGCAGGCCTGCGGTGTGCACGGCGGGAAGCCGAGTTCTTTGCCTGAGTAAACACCGGCATTGCTTAAGTCTGTCATGCAGTCTACGTCTTTTGAAGCAACGAGCTTGTTGCAGATCTCGCTCTGATATTCTTTTAAGTGAGCGGGAAGAGGACGGAACATGAGAACGCCGTGAATATCATCGCGGATGTTGAGCTTTTCGATCTCGGCGATAAGATCTTCTTTGGATACATCTTCCGGAAGAAGGATCTTTTCTGTTGCGATGCCGATCGTTTCAGCGCGTTTTACTGCGCCCTTTTCATAGGAAAGGTCAGAAGGATTTTCTCCGCAGCGGACGATCGCAAGTGTAGGAGTGATGCCTTTTGCCTTTAAAGCCTCAGCTCTTGCAGCGAGTCTGGCGTTAAGAGCTTCAGTTACTTCTTTTCCCAATAATTGTTTTGCCATTTTAATGATCTCCTTATAATATCTTGTTAAAAAGCCCACGGATTGCTCCGCTGCTTTGCAGCTCCCGCAATCCTGCAGGCATTCGGACTTTTCGTTCCGCTGGCGCGGAACACGTCCTCATACCTGTTAGCATCGCTAAAGCTCATGCTGTTCTGAACGCGAGCGTTCAGTCAGCATGCCCTTTGCGATTGGGCTTTATAGAAAGGAATTCCTGACTTTTGTATAGACCTCATCACAGATCGGGCCGTAGGTGGAAAGCATTTTTTCGCACTTTTCATTTATCTCGGCTGCGATCTCGCGGTTCTTAAGAGATTTGGTATTGATATATACATTCAGAGATGCTGCTTCAAGCGCTGCTTTCAGGCAGACCGCGCCGCAGGCTGCATCCGAAACTGCCAGTTTTGATCCCTTTTCCGCAAAGGTGCCGATCGTGGATATGGCGTCGCAGCAAAGCTCCATGATACGTACCGGAACCTTGCAGGCCTCAAGTGTGGCGCTTTCAAGGACTTCATCGCGTGTCGGATCGTCCTTGGGAATGCCATAAGCTTTTGAAAGGGGAATAAACCCTTCCGCATCTGCCGGGACCTGGTCCAGAAGCTCTGTTTCCAGTTCCTGGCATCTTGCCATTAAAGCCTTGATCTCTTCTTCAACATCGGCATATTTTTTCTTGCCGACAGTAAGGCTGCCTACCATGTTGCCGAGTGCTGTGCCTATAGCGCCGACCAACGCGGCTGCTCCGCCGCCGCCCGGAGCAGGTTCGGGTGAAGCCAGAACACTGACAAATTCTCTGCAGGATCTTGTGGTGTAATCCATTATCGTTTCTCCTGTTTTAAGCTTTGAACTGAGCCGGGAGCAGCTCCCGGCCCAGATAAACAGTTACATAGTTTTTCGTATGATATTAGAAAAGTCCTGAGATCTTTCCGTCTGCATCTACGTCGATCTTTTCAGCAGAAGGTCTCTTGGGAAGACCAGGCATCGTCATGATATCGCCTGTAAGGGCAACGATGAAGCCTGCGCCTGCGCTGACCTTAAGGTTGCGGACAGTAACAACGAAATCTTTCGGAGCGCCAAGAACTGAAGCATCATCTGTAAGAGAATACTGAGTCTTAGCCATGCAGATCGGAAGATTTGAGAATCCGAGAGCTTCAAGCTCTGCAGCCTGTTTAGCAGCGTTGGAGGTAAGGACGATGTCCTTTGCTCCGTAGATCTTTGTAGCGATCGTGCGGATCTTGTCTTCGATAGAGCCTTCAAGCTCGTAGCTGAATTTGAAGTTGTTCGGCTGCTCGCAGAGACGTACGACTTCTTCTGCAAGGGCTCTGCCGCCTTCGCCGCCTTTTGCCCAGACTTCTGAAAGTTTAACGTTAACGCCGAGTTTCTTGCATTCTGCTTCTACGAGGTCAAGCTCAGCCTTTGTATCTGTCGGGAATGCGTTTACGGCTACTACGCAGGGAAGTCCGAATACGTTCGTGATGTTGTCGACATGCTTAAGAAGGTTCGGAAGACCAGCCTTAAGGGCTTCAAGGTTTTCGCTTCCAAGCTCTGCCTTCGGAACGCCGCCGTTGTATTTAAGAGCGCGGACTGTGCAGACGATAACTACTGCGCTGGGCTTAAGGCCTGCCATACGGCACTTGATATCAAGGAATTTCTCTGCGCCGAGGTCAGCACCGAAGCCTGCTTCGGTAATTGTATAATCAGCAAGGTTCAGGCACATCTTTGTAGCTGTAACGGAGTTGCAGCCATGAGCGATGTTTGCGAACGGGCCGCCGTGAACGATAGCGGGAGTATGCTCGAGGGTCTGTACCAGGTTCGGCTTAAGAGCATCCTTAAGAAGGGCTGCCATAGCGCCTTCAGCGTGAAGCTGTCCGGCTGTTACAGGCTTCTGCTCAGCGGGTTTGCCGTATGTGTATCCAACGATGATCTTGGACAGACGCTCTTTGAGATCTGAAATATCATTTGAAAGGCAAAGGATAGCCATGATCTCGGAAGCAACGGTGATATCATATCCGTCTTCTCTGGGAGTTCCGTTTACTCTGCCGCCGAGGCCGTCTACTACGAAACGAAGCTGACGGTCGTTCATATCAACGCAGCGTCTCCAGGTGATCTTTCTGGGATCGATGTTGAGCTCATTGCCCTGATAGATGTGGTTATCGATCATAGCTGCAAGAAGGTTGTTGGCTGCGCCGATAGCATGGAAGTCGCCTGTGAAATGAAGGTTGATATCTTCCATGGGAACTACCTGAGCATATCCGCCGCCTGCAGCGCCGCCCTTAACACCGAATACAGGTCCAAGTGAGGGCTCACGGAGTGCAATCATGGCTTTTTTGCCGATAACAGCCATAGCTTCGCCAAGGCCGACGGTCGTGGTGGTCTTGCCTTCGCCGGCGGGTGTCGGGTTGATAGCTGTGACAAGGATAAGCTTTCCGGGCTGTTTGTCAGCTCTGTCCTTTAATAATTTGTAGTCGATCTTGGCTTTGTACTTTCCGTATTGCTCAAGATATTCATCGGGAATGCCGGCTTTCTCAGCGATCTCCGTAATAGGAGCCATTGTTGTTTCCTGAGCGATCTCGATGTCA
>CADBMM010000188.1 GCA_902795795.1 uncultured Lachnospiraceae bacterium
ATTTTAATTATTTGTAAATGAGATATTACTTTCCATCGTGAAAGCTTGTAAAAGCATCTCTCTCGACCAAAGGATAGCCTGTCTTCTCTTTCGCTTCCGTAAAAGCGCGGATCATAAAAGACATGTTCCTGGCAAGATTGCGCATTGTCTGCAGGCCCTCCAGATCTTTCTTTACATCCTCAGCGGTAAATCCGTGAACCTGGTTCCAGTATGTGCTTGAAGCTACAGGCATTCCGCTGATCGTAAAATATTTATTAAGGACATCGAAACTCGCGGTGTTTCCGCCTCTCCGGCAGCTTACAACTGCAGCCCCGACCTTCATCTGCTTTGAAAATGAACTGCTGTAGAACAATCTGTCCATGAACGAAATGATAGTTCCGTTGGGAGAGCTGTAATATACAGGACTGCCTACTACCAGTCCGTCTGCGGCTTCAAATTTCAAAGCGACCTCGTTGACCAGATCGTCATCAAAAACACACTTTCCGTTTTTTTCACAATATCCACAGGAAATGCATCCGCGTATAGCTTTGTTCCCGACCTGTATAAGCTCGGTCTCGATACCTTCCTTTTCGAATACCCCGATCATCTCATTAAGAGCCGCAGCTGTACAGCCGTTCTGATGCGGACTTCCGTTTAAAAGCAGAACCTTCACTACTATTAACCCTCTCTTTCAAAATCAGCTTAATCATTTCTTCACGAAATATCTAAATCTCTTCAGGTATTCCGATATGACCATTTTCATTTTCAGCAACATATATAGCGCAATTTTTAATATATTTTGACCAGTAGCTGCCGTTCGATCCTGGTGTAAGATATTCAAGCAGTCCTTTCATTGCGATCGCATGTGTAGCAATAAGAATATTTCCGGAGAGCTGCTTTATCTCTTCCAGAAAAGAACCTGCTCTTTCGACAACCGAAGACAGCTGCTCCATCCCATCCGGAGCCGGATTATTAATAAAGTCGCTGAAAAACGTAAGGATCTCCGGAGGCATATGAGCCAGATCCAGCCCTTCATACGGGCCGTAATCCATTTCGATCAGCCGCTCGTCGATCTTCATCAGAGAATCAGGTGATATGATCTTCGCTGTCTGTACCGCCCGGATCAGCGGACTTGAGAACACATGATCAAAAACGATCCCATCCAGTTTCCCTGCAGCTTCCTGTGCCTGTCTTATTCCATCATCATTCAATGGATGATCGCTTCTGCCCTGCAGGACGTTTGCCTGATTCATTTCAGTTTTTCCATGTCTGATTATATAAATCATATATTTCCCTGTTCAGCTGGTTTTTCTGCCACGATAAGCGGCGTATTATAGTGTTCTTTATTACGTGAACGTCTGAAGAACCGTATCATAAGCACCAGGAGCACTATATCCAGAGCTGCCAGTGAAAGACCGATCGCCGCAAAATTGTCATTCACCGCGATAAGTTCTTCTGACAACGAAAAATCATAAAGTCCGTGCAGCAGGAACGGCAGGAGAAACGATATTATCGCAAAACCTTTTTTCCCTGTATACAGACTCTTTCCATAAAACCAGCCCATCATGAAGCCATATCCGATGTGTCCCATCGTAAATCCGCGCACGAGCATAACCATAGGGCTTGCTCCGATAGCGTAAGGTATATCCTCGACAAGCCCAAACGCCGCACCGATAATTACCATGAATGCCGTCACATCTGCCCAGGTGTATTCGTTATATTTCTTGTTTAGAAGCTGACGGAAGCTGAGGAATTTTACAAACTCTTCCGCTAAAGCCAGAACAACGAAATTATATATAGCCTGGTTCACAAGAACATGAGCATCGCGCAAAAGTGACAGTTTCAGTACCGCAGTTATAAGATTAAAGATCAATGAGACTGCCAGGATCGGCAGAACGCTGATCAGTCCGCGAATCAGCGCGGACTTGCAGCTCTTATTGTAAAGCTCATCTTCTTTTTTTCGTCTCATCATCCAACGGATAATCAGCACCGTCGGAATAATACTGATAAGGAAAATAATTATCGACACTGTAGTGCTCCTTTATTTCCTTTAACGTGTGAATAATACTTAATCATTATAACAGCATAATTAAGATTTTCCAACGTCAGGAAACGCCGATTCGAGCGGCTTTCACTTGAAAATCAGGCGGATCGTTTTCCGGTCGTTTTTCCGTTTATGCATGTACTTCCTTCCACAGGAAAATCGAGTCCGAAAAACTTAGTTTCTTTCTGGAAAAAACCATCATGTACAAGTTCACGGATATAGCGTAAGATTGCAGATTCCGAACGGACTCCGGTCATTGAACGCAGTTCACTTAAAGTCGGAGCGCAGCCGTTCATGTATATATAAGTTGATGTGCATATCAAAGTTTTGTTTTTATCTTCTGCCCTTCGGTTGCTGATGTTCCATAATTTAAACATATCCTGTTTCCCCCTTAATATGTATGATTTAAACTCCCTGCGAACATTTCCATGATCCTGCCGGCACTTCCTTAAATTTGCATGTACATCATGAAGAAGCTTTTTTATCCGGTCTTTGTTTGACCTCTTTTACTGTTCTGAGTTTATATTATTAATATTAATGTACTAAAAACAGGACTCGTAAAACTTTCTTAACATTTATATAACAATTTCATTCTCGGATCCGGCTCACATTTTTCTTCAGTTTATCGTTTCCTTTGATGCTTTTACGCTGAAACATCTGCAAATCACCTTATAACTTTATAAAGGATGCCGCATATTATATACGGCACCCCTTGTATACTATTTAATCTTCAGAGATCTCGTCATGCTTCGCGGAATAATAGTTCAGTTCCCCGCTTGTTACTGACCGGAAGAAATCCTGCTTTGGCTGCCTGAGCCCCGTCATGTGCCGGAGCTCGTAATCGTCGGCCATGATCCGATCCATACCGGCAATGTCTTTGTTTATCATGCAATGCCAATATGTACGATACAATTCTTCTATCTGTTCTCTGTCATTCATACCTTTTCATCTCACCTGTCGGATGACCTTTGCTGGATTTCCACCGACGACCGTATCAGCCGGAACATCCTTTGTGACTACCGCTCCGCCTGCTATCACAGCGTTATCCCCTATATGCACACCGGGCATGATGCTGACGCCAGCCCCGATCCATACATTATTACCGATGACGACCTTACGGCATTTCAGCACATATCGATCTGTCAGGTCATGATTGTCGGTCACAATGATCACATGAGGACCGATCTGAACGTTATCGCCAAATTCGATCCCGCCAATAGACATGGCGGTAAAACTGTGATTAATAAATACATTCTTTCCGAAGGTGATCTGCTTTGGAAAATCAATTTGCGTCGGTGTAAAAATACCAAGCCCTTCCGGAACTTCTCCGTCAAACAGCTCACATAACGCCTGCTTCCATTCCTCTGTATGCGGCTCGGCATGATTCAGATGAAAGAGAGCCTTATCAGCCCTTTGTAATTCAGAAATTGCAGGGAGGTATTCTTCAGACATCATATTCACAGGTTCACCGTTGCTAAGTTTTTCAAATATATTCACGACACATCTCTCCTTATTTGCCTTCTTCTGCTTCTTATACTATTAAAGTTTGACAGATCTGTTTCTTTGGTCTTCACTTACCATTGTTGTTTCCATGCTCCTCATTCTGTTATCACTATAAAATAATGCTATTGCAAAGTCCAATTCAAAAGTTGTATATTCAATTTAATTATTAAATATCCCGGAGGCAGCCATGACTACAAAACAGATCGATTATTGCATTGAAGTCGCACGCACATTGAACTTCAGCCGCGCTGCAGATAATCTCTACGTAAGCCAGCCTACCTTTTCCTATCAGATACGGCTTTTAGAGGAAGAAGTAGGTTTCACGATTTTTGAGCGCAACGGAAAAGGAGCCGAACTCACACCTGCAGGCGCGCAGTTTGTATCTTTCCTCACCGGTATGCGTGAAGACTTAAAACGCGCCATTGAGCAGGGTCAGAACTTCAGCGTGAAATATAAGGACAGTATTTCAATCTGCATGATGGTCCGCCAGGCAGTATATTTCCTTCCGGAGGCCATGCGTCTTTTTGCGATGACAGAACCGGATGTTCAGATCCTGCCGGTTTTCAGCTATGAAAGCAGTGTGGATACATTTCTTAAGAATGAAGCAGATATACTTTTTGCTTTGAAAGAACAGACAAAACAGATCCCCGGAATACAGGTCCATGACCTTTTCGAGAGCAGGATCTATCTGATCGCGAAACCGGATGATCCTCTTGCCGAAAAAAACATCATTACTTAAGAAGACCTTTATGGGCGCACCCTTATGGTAGGCGGCGGTTCACCTGCGGCTTTGAAAGCAGTTCAGCACCGGCTCATCAGCACAGGAAAAATCGATTATTTCAACAGTGCAGATCATGACACAACACTGACAAATGTCGCTGCAGGACGCGGTGTCTGCCTTGCTCCAGGATTTTTAAACGATCACAGCGGCCAGTTCGCCTGGATCCCCTTTGATTGTAAGGAAAGTTTCTCTTGTGTTCTTTGTACTCATAAAGAGGATAACAGGCCTGGCATCAACGCATTTTTAAATATCCTAAAAAAGCTGTACAAAGAAGCTGTTGCATTTCCGTTTTAAAACATATTCTGCAATAAAAGTGGAACCAGTGATCAAATCAGCCAGATCGCTCACGCTCATCAGGAGCTCAGTGATTCGTCAATATCTACGCAAACTCAAAGTCCAAGCTCAGAAAGCCAGCGCTGTACGTCTCCCTTTGAATTGGCGGCCTGGCTGCCGGTAATGGAAAGACCTTTCTTCACTTCAGCTCCCGGACAGGTCTTTTTGATATCTCTTTCACTTCCACCCATACCGCTGCCTTCGTTCGTGCAAAGAGGCAGGATCGTTTTTTCGTTGAAATCAAACGCTTCCAGGAAGGTAAATACCGCCATCGGCATCGTTCCCCAGTAGTTCGGGTATGCAAGAATTATATTATCGTATTTATCGATGCTCTCCGGCATACTTATAAGCTCCGGACGAGCTCCTTCACGCAAATCTTTCTTTGCCTGATCGATGCATGTCATGTAGACAGGTGAATAGGGATCCTTCATCTCGATCTTAAAGCTGTCTGCATCGATCAGTTCCTTCATAAGATCAGCTACGATCTCTGTGTTTCCGACCTTTACATAGCGCATAGCGCCGCCGAAATAATTTTCATCCGCTCTTGAAAAGAATGCGATAAGTGTTTTTGCCATTTCTGTATCCTCCATTTTGTAAGCATGTCCTTATGGACTTTATGTTCTATCTCTTTGTTGGTTATATTCTCGCATAATTTGATCATAAAATCCAATTGTAAAAGTTAATATACGATTTAATATTTAAATAGCGCCATGGCATAACTACTATTATCAATTACCCTTCCGGACTGCATGTTATCTTCAAAATGATTTTCCATACAAGCATCAAACTTTATCAAAAAAGCCCCGAATCGATCGGAGCTTTTTAAAAACATTATGTGATTTGGTTCACTTACAGCAGTTTATAACCACTTTGGTGTATTTTATCAATACAGTTTTGCACCTGCCGGGATATGCAAGTCATGAAGGATCAGCTCTCTGGATGGCTGTTTGCCGCAATACTGTAAATGTCAATATAAAAATGTCGGAAAAGTGGAAAATAAAAATGTAGGATTTTCCACTCATTCTTCTGCAGCCTGAGCCTCCAG
>CADBMM010000189.1 GCA_902795795.1 uncultured Lachnospiraceae bacterium
GAGACCCGTGTCGGATTTATGGAGGATATAACTCCTGCAAAATATAAGAAAAAAGTCCTTGTCATCGGCGGAGGCCCCGGTGGTATCAAAGCTGCAGTTACCGCTGCCGAGCGCGGACATGATGTCACACTTTGGGAAAAGAAAGACGCCCTTGGCGGAACAGTCCGCTACGCGGTGAATGATGATCTGAAACCCGATATGCAGCGTTACGTAAAATACCTTGAAAAGCTGCCGTATCGCTATGACAACCTGACCGTAAAGCTTAATACCGAAGCTACTCCCGAACTCGTTGAAGAATTCGGCGCCGACCACATCATCGTTGCAACAGGCGGAAGACCCATTGCCGCTACATTCATAAAGGGCTATGAAAAAGCCCATGAGATCCTGGATGTTTACTTCAAACCTGAAACCGTAAAAGGCGACAATATCACGATCATCGGCGGCGGTTTAAGCGGTGTTGAAGCAGGCGCTTATCTGGCAAGCCTTGGCAAGAAAGTCACGGTCCTGGAGAAATTCACCTGCCTGCCCGGCGTTGGCACGACCTATGGCTGGGGCGTTATGCTGGCTGTGGAAAAATACGGCGTTACCCTGATCGAGCACGCCGACGTACAGGAAGTCACGGATGAAGGCGTTATCTACGAAATGAATGGAGAAAAGGTGCTTCAGAAGGCAGATTCCGTTTTCTACGCAGTCGGCGTAAGAAGCAACAATGAACTTTTCTGCCAGATCGCAGATAAGGCACCGTTTGTAGACATTATAGGCGACGCAGCCCAGTCGGCCCGTATCGGCGAAGCAGTCGCAGGCGGTTATTTCGCAGCACTTGATATCGGTTCATTCTGATCTGCGCATAGCATATTTCAAAGAACTGATATTAAAACAAAAATGAGATAACGAAACCGGCAGCTGAGCAGGAGCGTAACATGAAAAAGCTTACGTATAAACAACGAGCCATACTTTGTGTGATAGGCGGTTTTTTGCTCACGACAGGAGGCGGATTTTCCGCCTCCCTGTCGCTGTTCCTGATTCCGGTGACTACGGAATACGGGTTTTCCCAGGCATCTTTTTCGGTCTATCTTGCGTTAATGAGCTGGTTCGCCATTTTCAGCCACCCTCTGCTGGGCCGGATCTTTGCCAGATTTGCCAGGCACATACGGCTGATCACACTGATCGCTGCCTGCTACGGCTTTCTGTGCTTTTTCCTCTTTTCGAAGTGCTCAGCTTTATACCAGTTCTATATCGCCGGAGCAATGCTCAGCCTGCTGCTTCCCTTCGTAGGTTCAACGCTTGGCATGGCCGTCGTTTCCTGGTGGTTCACAAGCGGTCGGAGCATCGCGATCTCATTTGTCGCGATCGGGTCCAGCGTCGGGACCGTATTCTATGCCAAGGTAGTCGGATATGTTATCGACTCATACGGCTGGCATACAGGATACCTTTCCTGCGCGATCCTTGCTTTCATTATTACGGCCCTCGCAGCATTGCTTATCGCTCCTCCGCCGGAATATACCGGCCTGACTCCGGACCACGGTGATGAAAAAATATCTTCCGGATCAGATACGCCGGATTCGGCAGCTTCCGTCATCACCCTGCGTGAGCTGATAAAAGACCCGAAATTCCGTCTGATCTGTCTGGTACCTCTCTTCGGCATGATATATGTAATGCTGCTCCAGCAGAGCATAGTACCTCTGCTTCAGATCGATTTTCTCCAGGAGCCTACCACTGCCGCTACGATCCTTTCAGTCTATAGTATCGTCTGCGCCTGCTTCAAACCTGTCCTGGGCTTTATTTACAAGAAATTCGGAAAGGTCGCAGCGATCCTTTATAACGGCGTACTGATCATTTTTTCCTCGCTGCTCATCTATTTCTCCGCAAGCTTGGGAGCAGCCGTTTTCGCTATTGTCCTGATCGGCGCAGGCAACATGCTGGCCATGGTCCTTCTTCCGTCCATCGTTTCAGATCTCTTCGGTGCACGTAATTATCCTGTCGTAAGCGGATATATCGGAGTCTTTTTCACGATCGGAGCGGGGACCGGACCAATTATCGGAGGAAAGATCTTTGACCTGACAGGCAGTTACCGCATAGCATTCTTAACGATCGCCATACTCTGCCTTATAACAACTTTCATTCTCTTATATACAGTTCGAAATAAACAGACCAAGTCTGATAAAAATATCATCCGTTTTAACGAGGAAGCTTCCCGTTGAAACAGTTACTCAACAAAAATAAAAAGAAAGAGGAAAAACAATGTATAAATTCAGTGAAATGACTCCCAGAGTCCAGCGTGTAAGAAAGCTTTACCGTGAAACGACTCCTTATGTGGATATCACGCGCTATAAGATCGTCACAGACTTTTATAAGGAACACCGTAATCTCCACGGCAACCTTAAAAGGGCAATGAACTTCGCCAATTTATGCGAAAAGATGCCCATCTACATCCGCGAAGACGATCTGATCGTCGGCACATATACGGCCACCTTCAAGGCTTCTGCCCTTTACCCGGAATACGACATCCGCTGGCTCGTTCCTGAGCTGGAAAGCGGACTGATCAGCACCAGGGAGGATGATCCCTACCTTATCACCGATGAAGACCGCCAGTATATTCTGGATACCTATCATTTCTGGGATGACGAATGTCTGGACGCCATTGTAAATCCATATATTCCGGAAAGCTACCAGAAAATAGCCGCCAATTCCGTCCTGAACTTCACCGCTCAGGATATATGTCCGCAGCCGATCGGTCATTTTGCTCCGAACTACATGCCTGTAGTTCATAAAGGTTTTAAGGCTATCAAGGAAGAAGCGCTTGCAAAGATGGCGGAACTGGAAGATACCGGTATGCAGGGCTCCGGCGCGGAGTCATATCATTTCTACCAGGGTATCGTCATCGTCTGCGACGGACTGATCACTTTTGCAAAGAGATACGCAACGGAAAGCGCCCGCATGGCAGATGAATGCGAAGATCCGGTACGGAAAAAAGAACTTCTGATGATCTCTGAGATCATGGATCATGTTATCGAATATCCTGCACGGAATTTCCGCGAAGCCATTCAGGCAGTCTGGTTTTACCAGATCTGCATGTTGATGGACGCCAACATGCACGGCACCTCGGTCGGCCGCCTGGATCAGGTCATAGGGCCGTTCGCCGACGCGGATATTGCAAGCGGAGCTATCACAAGGGAAGAAGCTCAGGAGCTTGTGGATCTGTATTATCTTAAGGTAGCGGAATGCAATAAGGTCTGGGGCGCGAGAAACTCAAAAGCATCACCGGGTTATACCTCCGGGCAGCTTATAACCCTTGGCGGCGTCGACAAAGATGGAAACGATGCGACCAATTCAGTTACATACATGGGCCTTGAATCTATGGGCCGCATGAAGATGCACAGCCCGTCACAGGCTCTGCGCCTTCATCATGGCACACCTAAAAAGCTGTGGGAATGCGCTCTGGCGGTCAACAGGATCAACGGCGGCGTTCCGTCTTTCTATTCGGATGATATCGTACGCCCTGCACTTGAATCGCGTGGAATAAAGAAAGAGGATTCCTGGAACTACTGCCTGATAGGCTGCGTAGAACCGTCGATCGGCGGCGATGAATGGCCTGCCTGCGGCGGCGTCGGGATCAATTCCTACACGAACTTCGTTAATATCCTGGCTCTGGCGATCAACAACGGAAAGTCATACCGCACCACCGGGCCGATGGCCGATACAGAGACACAGTTTGGTCCGGAAACAGGCTATCTGTATGAGATGAATTCCATGGATGATGTGCTCGCCGCATATCAGAAGATGATGGAATACTGGGTGAAATGGGATGCCGCGCTGATAAATATTCATGAAGAAATAACCAGGCGCTTCATGCCTCAGCCGGTCGTTTCGGCTACGATGACAGGCTGCATGGAATCCGGCAAAGACGTCATGGACGGCGGAGCAAAATACAACTCGACCGGAATGTCCGGCATCGGGCTTGGCAACGTGGTCGAATCGCTCCATGTTATAGATGAACTTTGCTTCAAACAGAAAAAATGCACGACAAAAGAACTGTATGACGCTCTTGTCGCAAACTGGGAAGGCTATGAAGATCTCCGCAATTATATCATCGGAGAGATCTCCCACTACGGAAACGGAGATCCGGAAGCAGATAAATATGTAAAATATATTGCTGAATCGTATGCGGATTATGTTGTAAAGATGTCCACGTTCCGCGGAAAATTCGCTCCCGGCATGTATCCTGTGACCATGAATGTCGTATACGGCAAATTTACCCCAGCTACACCGGATTCCAGAAAGAGCGGCGACCCGCTTTCCGATGGTATCTCTGCCGTACAGGGCCTCGATACCTCCGGACCGACCAGCATTTTACGCTCCGTTACAGGATTTGATCATAAAAAATATTCCAACGGTATTCTTCTGAACATGAAGATCCATCCGACTGCTTTAAGCAACGAGGAGGGCCTTGATAAGATGATCTCCTTGATGAAGACTTACTTCTTCAGCCTCGGAGGAATGGAAATGCAGATCAATTTCGTCTCGGCAGAAACACTGAAAGATGCTCAGGCGCATCCGGATGACTACAAGGATCTTGTCGTCCGTATTGCCGGCTTCTCCGCATACTTTGTCGAGACTTATAAAGACGCCCAGGATGACCTGATCAGGCGAACGGAACTTGGAATCTAGGAAGTGTATAATAAAGGGGGGCGCCAATGCGCCCCCCTTCACCGTCTTAATACTCGAACGATCCGATATCCAGCGCGGCTGAATATGCTGTCTGAACGGCGTTATAGATATTGGCTACTTCTCTGGCATCTCCGATGATATCCACATACGGCGCCATCTGCGAGATCTTTTTGAAAAGATCCCGTTCAGGAGTCATGCCGACGCTGTAGAATACTGCATCCGCTTCAAGGAAGAATTCCTCTCCATCCTTCTCACACAGCACACCGTTTTCACGGATCTCAAGGGTCTTCGTCCATTCCAGGATATCCACTCCCAGTTTTTTCGCCGTAAACAGGCATCCACGTTTATATCCCTGCCCGACAAGCGGTCCGCGCAGCGCTTCCCGTCTGGCCAGTACTTTTACATCCTTACCCTGAGTCTTAAGATGCAGTCCGGCCTCTACTCCGCTGGAGCCGGCTCCGATAATGACCACCCGGTTGCCCTTGATCTCATCTCCATGATAATAAGCATCCATGATATCACGTGCGTATTCATGCCCTTTCATCGTTTCGGGGACTTTCGGCACGCTTCCGGTCGCGGTGATTATGTGATCAGGCTTCATCTGTGCGATAAAGTCTTCGTCAACTTCAGTGTTCAACAGTATTTTAACATCGGATCTTTCAACTTTTCTGATCAGATAGTCTTTATATCTTCGAAGGTCTGCCTTTAATTCATCGTGATCCGCATATTTTATAAGCCCACCGAGAGCTGCTTCTTTTTCTGCCAGAACAACTTCATGGCCGCGCTCGGAAGCAGTTATCGCAGCCTGAATGCCGGCCGGACCGCCGCCTATGACAAGTACTTTCTTTTTAAATTTTGCCGGCGGGACTTCCTCATAAAAGCCCAGCCTTGTTTCATGAGCAGTCGTCGGATTTACGCTGCATCCGAAATGTCTGCTCTTGTTGTCAAAATCAGTACAATGCTGGCAGCGCAGGCATGGGATGATCTCCTCCGTATGTCCGCTTCTGGCTTTAAGCGGCAGGCACGGATCTGCTATCAGGGCTCTGGACATGGATACGCCGTCCGCAGCTCCCGATGCAATTATCTCCTCCGCCTCTTCAGGTTCAAGGATCGCACCGACAACAAAGATCGGGATGGATACCAGTCCGGTCTTCTTTATCGCACGGGCCAGTTCTACGTTGATGCAGCGCGGCATATATGTCGTAGGCATGCAGTAATTCCAGTCTTCCGTGCTGATTTCCGCAAAATCTATGTACTGCTGCGCTTCATGCAGGAAGGCAGCAACATCTTCAGGCGTAAATCCACCCTCTTTTCTCTCGCTACCGCTGACCCTCATGGAAACTATCAGTCCGTCTCCGACGCGTTCCCTTATCCGTTTCAGGCACATAAGCGGGAACCGCATCCTGTTTTCCAGACTGCCGCCGTATTTGTCTGTACGGGTATTGACAAA
>CADBMM010000190.1 GCA_902795795.1 uncultured Lachnospiraceae bacterium
ACCGACGCCCCATTCTTTGTCGATCGGTTCTATTGGCAGCGGAGCAGTTGATTTTTCGGACATGATAGACCTCCTTTAATAATTACAGATAAAACCAGAATAATGATGAACCCGCAGCCGCAGGCTGCCGGATGGATTTTTTCGATTTCTTCCTAAATACAATGTACCACAAGCTTTATGTAACGTAAATAAACCTTGAATACTGCGGTTTAAACGAATCGTTGATACTAATTAAGGACTGATGTGATCATCCCCTCTTCTTGGATGATAGCGTTTTCCACAGAAGCTCTGCCGGAGCGGAAAGGGAGGAATCTTTTTTCCTTATCGCGTATACATCCCAGCGGAAATCCGGATCATCGATCTTTACGGCGGTCACTCCGGGAGGATTCAGCCTTGTATACAGAGCCCTGGTGGAAATACCGTAGGTGCCACGCAGTGTAGCCATATAATAAACAAGCAGAATATTATCTGCGAAAGTGTGGATATAGGGCTCGAAGCCTTCTCTGGCGCATATGGTGCGCAAAAATGAGTAAGTCCTGACGCCGCTGTGCATGACTGCCAGGGGCAGATCCTTTAGGTCATTAATGGTTACCGAATCCCTTTGAGCCAGCGGATCAAGAGGTTCGGCGCTGCTGATGAGCAGGACATAATCCGAAGAAAAGAGTTTGCAGGATGTAAAACGGTTTTCAGGAAGAGCGCCGACGGTAAGCGCGATCTCGCACTCTCCGCTCAGGATAGCGTCGTCGGCATCCAGGTCGGAGCATTCCTTTGTATGTATCTTGATTTCGGGATATGATTCACGAAAGTTTTGAATTGCTTCGCCGGCGTATTCTTCAATAGTTCCGTGAGAACAGTAAAGAGGCACGATCGCTTCTTCGAGCTTGCCGGAAGTGAAGTAGGTCTCGCATTCAGCTGCGATGGCCAGGATCTTTTTGGCCTTGGGCAAAAGAAATTCGGCGTGAGGTGTCAACGCGATCCCCATGGGAGAGCGGATAAAGAGCTTGCATCCGAGTTCCTCCTCGAGCCGCATCATGGACATGCTCATGCCCTGCGGCGAAATGAAACAGAGGTTTGCCGCCTGGGAAAAGCTTTTGCAGCGGCATATTTCAACGAAATATTTAAGCTGACGTATTTCCATAATGTCTCTTCCTTAAAAACAGTCAAATGCAGTATGGTACAGACTTATTGGTAAGTCTTTATTTAAATAAATGCGTATCACAAATTGTGGATATTGTCAAGCGGATGTTGCAGTGACCTGTAACAATATGTGATGGGGAAATGTGAACTTTTTTATTCCACTGTGGGGTATTTGAGAGCATAATTAAATTTAACATATAGATATAAGAGGGAAGAGCCATGTACTACAATGATAAGAACGAGCCTTGCGGGCTCGTAACGAATATTCAGGGTTACACGATTCATGACGGCCCCGGCATCCGCACTGAGATCTTTTTCAAGGGATGCACCCTTAAATGCCCCTGGTGCAGCAATCCGGAAGGGATCGGCATCGGGCCGCAGCTTGGCGTTTATCCGGCAAAATGCATTAACATTTCGAAATGCGGGTTCTGTGTAAAAGACTGCCCGCTTGGCGGATCGCCGATCCGTTTTGACGAGGAGGGTGTGCTTAAGGCGATCGATATGGCGGACAGCTGCAAAGACTGTCTGAAATGCGCCAACAGCTGCCCGGCTTCGGCAATCAAAATATGGGGAGAAAAGATGACGGTCCCCGAACTAATGAAGGTGATCGAAGGAGACCGTAATTTCTACGAACGTACCGGCGGCGGAGTAACTGTGTCCGGAGGAGAAGTCCTTGTTCAGTGGGATTTCGTACGTCTGCTTCTGGCCGAGTGCCGCAAGGCAGGCATACACACCTGCGTGGAGAGCGCGCTCTTTGTGCCGGCTGAGCACGTGGACGCTGTTATGGAATATACCGATCTTCTTATCACGGATATAAAATATATAGATTCCGAACGGCATAAAAATGCAGTGGGGGCGCCAAATGAGCTGATCCTTTCAAATATGAAACGGATCGCAGGAACAGGCATCCCGATGGTCATCCGCACACCGATAGTTCCCGGATGGAACGACGATGATGAGAATATGCTCGGCATCGGCAGTTTTGTGGAAGAGCTGGGACCTTCGGTGATCGCCTGGCAGCTTCTGCCGTATCGAAAGATGGGAACCGAAAAATATGCGACGCTTAATCAGGATTATCCCATGGGGGATTATGAAGCCCCTGTCCGGGAGGTCTGGGAACCGAATCTTCTGCGTATCCGCGATATGCTTCTTGAGAGATTCAATATCCCGGTCGTAGCAGGATCGAGCCAGAAGCTTCCTGAAATTGCGTCGAAGAAAAGAGGATAAATGTCAGTATAACAAAATAGTTAATTATCGAAATGGGAGGTATTTGATATGGAAGGACGCCAGATCGATGTAAAGAGTCAGGTAAAGGTATTTAAGCCTGCCAGCCTTTCAGGTGCGACAGGAGGGCCGCCTGTGCAGGTGGAATCGGGCCTGGACGGCAGGATAACCAGGATCAGGCCAATGCATTACGATGATTATACGGACTTCGACAGCAAGAATCCGTTCAAGGTGGAAGCTCGCGGCTCATCCTTCGAACCTACCCGCAGGACACTGCCCGGAGCATATTACACGTCTTATAAGAAACGGGTCTATTCAAAAAACCGTGTTCGTTATCCTTTAAAGAGGATCGACTGGGATCCCAATGGCGACAGACATCCGGAGACCAGAGGAAAAAGCAAATATGTGCGTATCAGCTGGGATGAAGCAGCACAGCTGATAGCTGATGAGCTTCTTCGCGTGCGTGAACAGTATGGCATGCCGGCGGTACTGGCCGAAGCGGATATGCATGGAGAAGGGAAATTTGTTGCTCCCTGCCATGGCTGCATGAACCGGCTCCTTTCCCTTATGGGAGGTTACACGGTACAGATGAGAAACCAGGACTCCTGGGAAGGCTGGGGCTGGGGTGCCAAAAACGTCTGGGGCGGAGAACCCGTCGGGCAGATAAAGCCCTGCGGAAACCAGTTCCCAGATATCGCCAAAAATTCAGGTCAGCTCTTTTTCTGGGGATGCGATCCCGAAACGACCTCTGTGGGTTTTGGCGGTTATATGGCAAGCCGGCTCAGCCAGTGGCTGCATTCGCTTGGAATAAAATTTGTATACGTGGATCCGGAACTGAATTATTCGGGCTGCTACCTTGCGGATAAATGGATCCCTGTCCTTCCGAATACGGACACGGCTCTTTATCTCGGTGTTATTTACACATGGCTGAAAGAAGGC
>CADBMM010000191.1 GCA_902795795.1 uncultured Lachnospiraceae bacterium
CAAGCAGCAGATGGAAGGAAACATTCTCTGGGACAGCATCAGCGAACTCGACTTTTATATAACAGAAAGCAGTTCCCTGACAGGTGCTTTCATCGATGATGAGGCAAATGCAGGCAGCGAAGGCAGCGGATATTGCAGCGTTTACATCGACAGTTCATCTGTATGGGCCGTGACAGCAGACAGTATCGTAACAAATCTTTACAATGCCGGCACGATCGTAGACGAAGAAGGTAATGCTGTTACTATCATCGGTGAAGACGGAACCGAATATGTATCCGGCGACAGCGAATACACTATCACCGTTATCGGTGAATACGCTGAAGACGCCGATTTAAGCGGAGCATCAGAGATCGATGTCTGGGAAAACCACGAGGTCGAAAAGCCTGCAGCACTTGACTGAGGCATTATCAGATCTTAATCAAAATAAGGCCTGTCATTTATCCTTCCTTACGATAAGGCCATAACAAATACCCCCTGACAGACCGGTCACGGTCAGACAGGGGGTAATACAATACATTTTTTAAAAGCTTATGCCTGCTTCTCTTCTTTTACAACACGCACAGACGGTGAAGTGACTCCGGCTTCACCAAGAGCTACCGAGATATCATGAATAAGTGCAAAATGAACATCCCAGTAATCCTCCGTCTTACACCACGCTCTTCCGGTAAACTCCATGGCCTCGTTAGTTCCGCCGGAAAGCTGTGCAAACGGCGGCGCGGCTGCTCCGTCAGCTTCCTGAATAACTTTGGCGTTCTTTTTCATTACGTCGATCATCGTATTCTGCACAGTATCGATGTTGGAATCTCTGCCGCAGATAAAGGTAAGATCCACACGGCGAAGACCTTCTCTTGAATAGTTTGTAATATTGGCATTCATCAAGGTCCCGTTTGGTATGGAGATCACTTTATTATCAACAGTATTGATAACAGTATAGATCATCGATATTTCCTGAACGACGCCCTCATCACCGCCGGACTGGATATAATCGCCGACCTTGAAGGGCTTGAAGATAAGCAGCATGATGCCTCCGGCAAAGTTGCTCAAAGAACCCTGCAGAGCCAGGCCTACTGCTACGCCGGCCGTAGCAAGTACCGTGATCACGGATGCGATCGGCACGCCGAGGACACCGATTATTGCAATTACCATTATTACATACAGTACTGCTTTAATGATGTTAAGAAGATATTTCCTGACGGTCTCATCCAGTTTCTGGAAAAACTTCATTTTCTGTATGGCTTTAAGGATCACATTGATAATGATCCGGCCGATAATGAATATCAGGACCGCAAGAATAATACTGACGCATACGTTTTTTATAATTCCGCCTATTTCACTTGAAAAGAAATCATTCATAATAAACACAACCTCCCTTTTAAAACACTTTCATGCTTCATTGATTATATCACAATTCTCAATGATGAGAAATGTAATCCACAGCAGAAAGTGCGGCAACGTTCCCCTGACCGGCGGCTTTAATGTACTGGTAAGGTGTACCGGTGATATCGCCTGCGGCAAAGCATCCCGGTATGTTAGTCGCCATGTTAAGATCTACATCGACATGACCGTCTTTAAGTGCAAGGCCCGGTACCATTTTATCCGGTGCAATGCTTTCTCTCAGGATGAATATGCCATCTGTTTCATAAGTTGCCGCATCTGTCTTTAGAGCTTCTGCTTTCATACCCCCGATTATCTCCACGGGAATCTCTTTTATAACTCTTACCTTTTCGTTGGTATGTACCTCATCCTTATACTGCGGGAAATACAACACTTCAGCAGCTATTTCTGAAAGGAAATCGGCCTCTGCTTCTTCTTTGGGCGTATAACCCAGGACTATCGTCCTCTTGCCTCTGTAGAACTGGGCGTCACAGGTCGCGCAATAGCTTACTCCGGATCCTAACAATTTATCCTCTCCCGGAAGTCCCTTTGTCTTTGCCAGGCCGGTGGCGAGTATGACTGTTGTTGCTTCGAGTATTTCATCGGTAAAATCTACCTGAAGTGCGAAATAATCGCTCATCGGGTATGCATACATTACCTTGCCTTCCGTAATTTCAATATTCGCTTCTGCTATCTGCTTTTTGAAGACTTCGGCCATTGCTTCACCGCTGATTTTCGGCAGGCCTAAATAGTTCAGTATTTCATGAGCCTTTGAAACCCGGTCGCTCAGTGCCTTGCTGCCTACAAGCAATATCGATTTATTTCTGGCCCTGGCTGTCAGCGCCGCCTCCAGTCCTGCTGGGCCGGTCCCTATTATCGCGATATCGTAACGTTCCATTTATCAGATCCTTATTATTTGACGTCGAATATTCCGCTTACCCTTATTATCTGCGCTCTTTCAGCTTCAGTGCTTCCACCTGCGGTTTCGTATTCAATATGTACCAGTTCACCTTTGTCATTGGTATTCCAGCCGCAAAGAACACCGGTCTCGCTTCTTTCATCCTTCTCTGTGACAAAATACATGAAGCGTGTGCATTCTGCATTGAAAAGAATATGTATGCGGTAGCACTCCATATCCTCTTCAGGCTCAGGCATGGTAAGAGTCACCAGATATGCGTCGTCCGCGAGCTGAGCGGATTCATATTTATACTGATCCTGAGTATAAGGGAAGTTGACGCCTTCCTTGTTGAAATAATTTATGCTGATAAAGAACATGAAGCTTTCTTTATCTTTAAGAAGTTTTGTAATAAAGTCTCTTCCTGAATCCATTACGAGCTTTGGCAGCATCCAGTGCTCTATGATATATCTTGTACTGTGCCTGTTGGCCTGTTCTGTCATCATAGTCTTTTGTACCTCCGTATATAATTAAACACATTGATTATAACAGGAGTGCCGTATATATTTCCAGTAGTAAAAATATTGATTGCGAACAGTTTTCAAACTACAGATTCATCCTCCTGCTCACCCGACATATTAGAGCATTTGGCTAAGTTGATTTTTGAATGTTAGTGATATATAATAAAGATTCCTGAAAGCAGAATACATATACTTTTGATTTAACAGGGAGCAAAGATTTTGAGAGAAAGGCTAAAAAAAGCGGGAATAATTCTGGCTGTTATAGCAGCAGCCGCTGTTCTTGTGCTTCTTTATACATGGAATAGTAATCAGCAGAAAGCCAGACAGGCAGAACTGCAGAAGCAGTCAGATGAGTTACGCGCTGAACAGGAGGCTGAAATGGCGCTTAAGACCGCTACTCCGACTCCTACACCTAAAGCGACAAAGACTCCGACGCCGACGCCAAAGGCTACAAAGACACCGACGCCGACACCAACAAAGACGCCAACTCCTAAACCGACCAGGACACCTACGCCGACGCCTAAACCAACTAAGACACCGACGCCGACACCTTCCGCAACGGCACCTCCACATACACATTCTTACACAGCTGTAACGACTCAGAATGCGACATGTGGTTCAAACGGTATACTGACATACACTTGTTCATGCGGGGATTCTTATACGGAAAGCATACCCGCAACAGGCCAGCATAGCTTTATTCCGCAAGTTATTTCAAATGCAACATGCACAGCAGCGGGCACGCGCAGATATATCTGTTCTGTATGCGGATATTACTATGATGAAAGCATTCCAGCTACAGGACATAGTTACGAACAGACAGGATATGAGCCGGCTACATGTGGTTCTGGCGGTTCGATAACATATACCTGTTCTGTCTGCCATGGAACCTCTGTAGAATTCATTCCTCCAACAAATAATCATATCCCGGCAACCGACTATAATACTATAGTATCCTGGTATCATTATGATGAAATTGGTCATACGGAAATAGTGACAGATGAAATAACCGGTGAAACAAAAGAAGTATATGTCGTTGATCAGGCTGCTCACGACGACCCAATCTACCGGGAGTACTGCTCAGTTTGCGGTACTACATTAAATTAATTATTAAATTAACCGGCTGTTGCAATTAGTAAATATTGCGGCAGCCGGCTTTTTATACATCAGTTAATGTTTAGCCCAGCGGTATCTCTACGATCTCAGCCATCTTTGTCAGGAACTGCTCGATCTGCTCTGATATCTGCGCTACCATCCTCGAGGTGATCTCCTCACTTTTCTCTTTCTCAAGGTTTTCGAACAGATTTGCCTTTATATCCGCCGAAAGCTTTTCGGTCCTGTTTTCAAGATGCTTTGCGGGCGTAAGTTTTCTCACAGCTACAGGTATATCAATATCCATGAGTGCTTTTTGCATTTTTTCCTTGCCCAGAAGCAGGATAAGAAGTGAAATGACCGCTCCGACGGCTATACCTGATATTCCGCTTGATATCAAAGCAATTCCGCTGCCTCCGCAGATAAGCCCTACGATAATTGATATTATCGCATTGATGAGCCATGTGATCTCCTTAACGGCAAATACGTCCTTCGCATCGATCCTGATATCGATATCTGAGAGAGACAGGTAGGACGTCAGGCTCATCGCATGATAAGGCACGTCATATTTCACACATATCGGCATCACATGCTCTTCTATATCATAGGCAACAGGTTTAAGCCACTCTCCTACAGGCTTTGCCAGGATCTCCTGGGCTTTATCCGAATGTAACCACAGATCGATCTCCTTTTTCATGACTTCGTCTATATCCGAAAGCTTTCTGATCGCCCCGCTTCTCCAGCGTGTGAATACCGGCAAGGCTGCTTCTTTAAGCAACGGCTCGACGATAGCGTCCACGATCTTATGATAAAGCTCATCAATATGATTACCGACTATCTTTTCAACAGTGCTGGACTCTGTCAGATCTGAGACCTCTTTTCTGAAATCGCGAAGTCTCGCATCGATCTGTCCGCCAAACGCAAGTCCCCTGGCTACTGAGAACTCCGGTTCCGGGCCGGCAATTACGACCGCCTCCGGAAATACTCCCGAACACCATTCTTTAATGTCTTTCAGCTTTGAAACTCCGCCTGTCAGGAACAGAAGCTCCGGCATGTCTCCCTGGATTTTTCCACGGACCTCTTTTAATGAGTCGCAGAAAACATCCCTGAAGGATCTGCCGCCTAACTGCCTCGCTCCACGAATAAGGAGCTCATCCGCGATCTCCGCGTTTATATTTAATGTAAGATTGACTGGTTCATCGTAGAGGATCTGTACTGTACGGCTGCAATCGTTAAGCTTCCAGTACTCTTCATCAGAAAAGTATTTTTCCTTAAGCTTTCGTGCCGTAAAATCGCAGTAGCTCTTCCATGCGGGGCTCTCCTCAAAGATCCGCCTGATCCGCTTTTCGTCCTTACTGTTTCTTACAGAACGTTCCAGCAGTATTTCATCCATAATGCCGCCGCCTAGGCTCACCTCTCCGGCTGTCTGCAGCTCGACCTCATGTCCTGCGCAGATGTAGGCAAAATCTGTCGTAGAAGATCCTATATCGACCACCAGGACAGGCTTTGACAGAATATCATATCCTACCTGCAGATGCTTCGACTGGCAGGCGCTTATCAGCGCTGCTCTCGATTCAGAAACTATGCGCACCGGCGGATAACCGCAGCCTTCAAAAATACTGCGGTAACGCTCTCTGTCATTCTTCTTCCATCCGGCAGGACAGCCGATATAGAAGCAACAGTCTTCGTCTTTTACAAGTTCTCCCTGCGAATACAGCTCAGAAAGCACACCCGCGGCGAACTGGCGCACATCCTTATCAGTCTCCGGATCTGTCAGGAAACGGCTCTTAAAGCGTACGCTGCGGTGAATGGCGTTCGTATTATAGCAGGCGCTTTCTCCTATCAGAAGTTCTCCGTTCATGAGTCGTGCATATGCCGTAATAAAGCTCTGCGCGTCTTTTATCCGGATCATCTCCGGCGCTTTTTTATCTTTTTCTTCAAGACGGGCGATGGCGCTTTCGGCATCGCCCAGGTCAAATCCGAAATATCTGTCCATTAGATCACTCCCCGGCTGAAGAAGCCAGACCTTTTTTTATAACCCTGCTGCCGCAGACAAGTGCCGGGCGCATCGTTCCCGCTCTTTTAGACGGCAGGATCTCGAACATGCTTTCCTGTTCCTTCGTATAATCTACTACCTCGATATTACGGTTATGGAGATAATACCGTATTGCAGATATCATTTCCTCGTTTCCTGCCGCATCTTCCTGACTACGGTGTGTATAAGCAGTTTCCAGAAGTCCTGAAAGGAGTTCTGTTTCAACAGCAGAAATATCTTCATCGACTGCCGCTGCTTTTCCGCCTGAAAGATCACGCGAAACCATATCATCTTCAATGCATTTATCTGTAATAATAAACGCTCCCCACAGGCTTTGATAGACTCCCGCAGGATCCACAAGAAATTCCTGCTTAAGCTCCTCTTCCGGGACTTTCTCCTTGCTCCGTGCTCTGAATAAAAGGCCTCCAAGGAACAGGCAGACCGCGCCTGCAAGAGTGACAGGAAGGCTTCTGAATGACAGTCCGCCTTCTTTTGACGTGATCGCCATTATCACAGGTATGACAACAAGAGCAAGGCCGGCAATTGCTGCCACGGCAGCCGCAGGCCGGAATTTCTTCGCGGCAGACGTATTAACATTACGCTTCCATTCGCGTACTTCGTTGACGGACGAAATAAACGGAAGCGTATTTTTTATTATCTTTATATACGTCTGCATTGACCAGGCGCGGCGTTCATCCTTCGTCCCTTCGCTGCAGCGGTATGCTATCCTGTCCAGCTCATTTTCCAGAAGGGCGCGGACAGCCTCCGGCGAACGGTCCTTCGCCATATTCTCAAGCAGCATCTCCTTATCTTCCTTAAGAAGATCCTGCAGTTTTAACTCTTCTTTTGTTATATTCATATTCAGCCTCCGCCCTGATTTTATCCGAAGTGCCTGTTTTTTTCAACATTGGCCTTTGTCTGCCGCAGCACAGCCGGTACTTCACCTGACCGCAGGCATCACTTATCATGATGGATCTGATAAATCATTAGATCTCAAGGCATCTGCCGGTATACATATATTCGATGCGGTCCTGCATAATGTTTTTCAGGTAATCGTATTGCTCGGTCCCGGTACAATGCCCCGTGTAATACATCGTGGGATATTCAAGCAGTTTCGAAGCATATTCCTTAAGCTTCGCCTTTCCGGCTTCATCCATATCAACGTCCTTGAAATGGAAGCCGCCGATCAGATGATCCGGTCTGAACCAGCTCACTATATTCAGGATGCCTTTATGCGAGCAGCCGCTGATAAGGTATTTTTTTCCTTCCTCCTCTATAAGAAGATATTGCTCATGTCTGAAGGTGTCCGGCATTATCTGTCCGTTTTCTTCGACATAAAGGCCTCTGCCCTCTGACGGGTAAATCTGCTCTTTATCATTGCAGGTGTATAAACAAAGTCCGTCCCGGATCCTGTATTCATCATCTGTAATGATCACTCTTCCGGATCCCTTAAGAGCAGGATCTGCGCCTATATAATTATATTCCTTGCCCAGATGCCGTCCGAATGCATTTTTATTGATATAGATCACGGCTTTGTCATTGATCCCCAGGAATTTCATGAATCCGCCGCTGTGATCGTAATGACCGTGAGATAATACGGCGATATCTACATTCTTAAGGTCTACGCCGCATTTCAGAGCATTTTCGGTAAAATTCCCGGACTGCCCGGAATCAAACAGGATCTTTTCCCATGAGGTCTCTATATACAGGCTAAGACCATGCTCCTCGCAAAAGCAATCTTCTCTTTTAGTATTTTCCATCAATACGGTTATTTTCATAAAGCATACAATTCTGCCGTGGTGATCGATAAATCCACCGCGGCAGTCCTTTCATTTTATGCGATTCCCTTGTACTCGTATCCTGCTTCTTCTACTGCAGCGCGTAATTTGTCTTCTCCTACTTCAGCGGAAAGCTGTACGACTGCCTCGCCTTTCTCATGGGAAGGTTCTGCAGATACGACTCCGTCAATGGCTTCCAGAGCCTTTTTAACATGGTTCTCGCAATGCATGCACATCATACCTTCGATCTTCAGTGTTTTTGTCATATTAGTATCCTCATCTTTCTTTTGCATTGATTTTTGTATATCTTCCACCGTCTTTAAAAATGCGGCGGTATCTGCCTCTGTTTTTGGTTTATCATTTTCTGCGCTGTGCAGTTTGAACAGATTAAGCCTAAGTGCATTTGTTACCACGCAGAAACTGCTCAGGCTCATAGCTGCAGCTCCGACCATTGGATTTAAGGTAAGTCCGAGGCCGACATACGCTCCCGCAGCAAGCGGAATGCATATAGCATTATAGAAGAACGCCCAGAACAGATTCTGATGGATATTCCTAAGTGTTGCCCGGCTAAGCCTCACCGCTGCCGCAGCATCATTTAAGCTGCTTTTCATAAGCACAACATCAGCCGCATCGATCGCAACGTCGGTTCCTGCTCCGATAGCCATGCCCATATCAGCGCGTGTAAGAGCCGGAGCATCGTTTATCCCGTCGCCGACCATTATGACCTTCCCAAGCTCCTTAAGGCGGCGTACCACACTCTCCTTGCCGTCCGGAAGGACTCCGGCTATTACAGCATCTACGCCTGCCTGTTTTCCTATTGCCGTTGCTGTACGCATATTGTCGCCGGTAAGCATGACGACCTTTATGCCCATGTTTTTCATAGCGCTGATGCCTTCTGCGCTGTCTTCTTTCATGACATCAGCTACGGCGATAAGACCTGCAAGCCCGCTGCCCTTTGTGAACAAAAGCGGAGTCTTGCCTTGCTCTGACAAGGCATTCGCCTGATCCTTAAGATCATCAGGCACATTCACAAGTGACGAAATATATGAAAGGCTTCCACCCGTTATCGTTCTTCCGTCCAGCGATGCGGATAGCCCATTTCCCGGCAGTGCCTTGAAATTCTCGACCGAAGGAGCCGAAATACCGCGCGCCCTGGCTTCTTCCACTACAGCCTTTGCCAGAGGATGTTCAGACTTACATTCCAGACCGTATGCAAGTGTTATCAATTCATTATCATCTGAAGCCCCATACGGTATGACATCCGTAACCCTGGGCGCACCCTCAGTGATCGTGCCTGTCTTATCCAGCACTGCGATCTGGACCTTTCCGGTCTCTTCCAGAGAAGCAGCTGTTTTAAATAATATACCATTTTTCGCGCCAAGTCCGTTTCCGACCATTATGGCTACCGGAGTGGCAAGTCCCAAAGCGCAGGGACATGATATAACGAGTACTGAGATCGCGCGGGCCAGAGAATAGGAAAACTCTTTTCCGATGATCATCCAGATGATCAGAGTTACGATCGCAATGCTTATAACTACCGGTACAAAAACGCCTGATACACGGTCAGCTATCTTAGCTATCGGCGCTTTTGTCGCCGCAGCGTCAGAGACCATTGCAATGATCTGCGACAGACTGGTATCCTCTCCTACATGGGTGGCACGGCACGTAAGGAAGCCGCTTCGGTTTACAGTAGCAGTAGATACCGTATCTCCTTCAGCCTTATCTACGGGTATGCTCTCCCCGGTAAGCGCAGATTCATCTACAGCACTGTTTCCGGATTCTACGATTCCATCTACCGGAATGCTCTCTCCCGGACGTACCACAAAAACGTCTCCCACTTTTACCTGTTCCACAGGTACGGTGACCTCTTCACCGTTTCGCAGCAATGTAGCTGTTTTGGGAGCCAGCCTGATAAGTCCTTTGAGCGCATCTGTGGTCCGGCCTTTTGAATAGGCTTCGAGCATTTTCCCTACCGTGATCAGCGTCAGGATCATAGCCGCCGATTCAAAATAAAGCTCATGCATCAGAGCGTGGGCTCTTTCCATGTCGCCGTCTTTGGCTGCTCCTGACATGAGGAAAATGACGATAACGCTCCAGACGAAAGATGCACCCGATCCGAGAGCCACCAGAGAATCCATGTTAGGCGCTCTGTGCAATAAGCTCTTAAAACCGGATGTGAAAAAGCGCTGGTTTATGATCATGACTATCGCAGCCAGGATCATTTGCAGCAAAGCGATAGCGATCGGGTTCCCCTCGAAAAACGACGGAACGGGAAATCCTGCCATCATATGTCCCATGGAAAAATACATAAGAACTATCAGGAAGCCAAGTGAAGCCAGCAGCCGGCGTTTAAGCTTCGGAGTCTCCCTGTCTTTTAATGCATCTTCCGCTTCGGAATATGTATTGGTCGCTTTTTCCGTGCTTTTTCCTTTTGGAGCCGCTCCGTATCCGGCATTCTCTACCGCGGCAATGATCTCCGCAGAAGATGCTGTTCCGGTAACGCCCATTGAATTCGTCAGAAGGCTGACTGCACAGCTTTCGACTCCGGGAACGGCACTTACGGCCTTCTCGACTCTGGTCTGACAGGCTGCGCATGTCATCCCTGTTACGATATACTGATCCATAACACGTTACCTCATCAGTCTCTCAAGTGTGTCCATAAGCTCATCGGCCACCTCGTCCTTACCATCACGGATATCCCGGATAACACAGGATTTAAGATGTGCCCTTAGTACTTCCCTGTTAAATGCACCCATTGCCGAAGATACAGCTGCTGCCTGCATCAGTACGTCGTTGCAATATGCATCGTTTTCTATCATCTTTTTTATGCCTCTGACCTGCCCCTCGATACGGCTTAAACGGTTCAACAGCTTACGCTTCTGCTCTTCAGTACGTACCGTAGTCTTACAACAGGCCGGACAAGCTTTATTATCATCTTCCATATCTGTGCCTCCAAATACCCCCTACGGGTATCAATAATATATACCCTGGCGGGGTATATTGTCAAGGATTATTCATAACATCTAAAAGAGCTGCCACAAGGCAGCCCTACCTAAATATCATTACCTTCTCTCCCGCCCGGACATAGTAACGATCACTTTTAGTCAATACTGTTAATGAAATCAGCGATGTCACTGATCACCTGCGAATCAACATGTACGTCTTTCTGATAAACTGCCAGTCCTTCTGTTTTCTGTCCTGGGACAAACGCATGCACAAGCCCTCCGTAAGAAATCAGCTTCCAGTTTGAGCGCTTTCCGACCGCATCTTCCCAAATATGGTAATCTTCCATAGTGACCTGATAATCCTCCTCACCTTGAAGAATAAGACAAGGCACCTCAATGCTGTCTGCTTCTTTCAAAGGATCATATGCATACAGCCACTTCCAGTATGGGACGAATGCTCCGGCGATCATTTCATCATCCGGTAATGATTCCAGATTCTGAAGCCGATCCAGCTCGCTAAAGAGCTTATCATGCTCTTCTTTCTGTTCATCGCTGATCTCAGGCTGCAAAGAAAGCAGGAATTCATACTGTTCCCTCATCAGCTCATCCAGATGCCTGGCCGGCGGCGCCATAAAGACATATCCTGCGGCTTTCACCGGTTCTTCCCGCAGCAGCCCGTCTATGGCCGGAATCGACATCGCGCCCAGACTGTGGCCGAGAACAACGATCTTTGAGGGATCGATCTTATCCTGCGCGGAAACGATCTGCACTGCAGTGGCCGCATCCTTTACTGTTTCTTCCATCAAAGTGACCTGCCTGTCAGATGCCAGTTCCGCTCCATACACAAATGTACGCTTGTCATAACGGTAGACCGCTATGCCGTTCTCCGCCAGTCCTTCTGCCAAGTCACGGAACGGTTTCACATTCATGATCTCCTCATCGCGGTTATTAGGGCCGGAGCCATGCACAAGGATCACAGCCGGAAACGGCCCGTCTCCTTTAGGGATCGTCAGCGTTCCCGGCAATTCTTCGTTCAGTTCCGGAACGGGAACGGAAAGATCGATTTCAGTAAAATATCCTTTCTTCGGTTCTTCTGCGGTTTTCTCCTGCTCCCCTGTAAACTTGTCAGTTATAAGCCCTCCGATCACGCCATCTTCCAGAACGAACACCAGATCGAGCGGTAATACCGAAAAGGAGCATGGTACCCGCAGCACTTCTCTCCCGCTTAGAGTATCCGCATACGCCGGTCCGATCTTATCTGCTTCTCCAAGAGAAGAAAATTGCATTGCAAGCGTTTTCCATCCGCCGGACGCAGAAATGGCTTTTTCCATATCCGGTGTCAGCTTGTACATCCCGTCCAGGGAAGCCGGATCATCACTGAGCAATACATTTATGAACGCTTCCGCATCTTCCGGTGTAAGCATTGGCTTTTCGTTTTCAGCGTGCACACTTATACTGCAGAAAATAGATATTAAACAGATCAGCAGCAGTAACAGCATTTTCAAACGAAGCTTGCTGAAGGTCATTTTCTCTTTCATTATAATACCTCTGGTCAGCTGTCATTATCACTGCAGGTGCGGTCAAGATCGAATTTTGCAGGTCCTTCCTCTCCGCCGAATGAAAATGGCTGTGAATAGAATCCGTCTTTTCTGAATTTAACTGCCTTGATCTCCATATTATCTCCTTTATTTAACTAGCAGTGCGGCTCCCATCTCATATGCCTTGCGGCATTCCTGCGGAAACACTTCATCGTGTCTTTTCTTTCTCTCTTCAGGATCGTAAACCGTCCACGGCCAGTCCGTCTTGCTGAAATCCTTCAGCTGCAGTGTTTCGCCGCTGACAAGATAATCCGTCGGACCGACAAACGTACTCAAGGCCTGCCTGTAGTTATCCAGCATAGGCAGGTATAAGGTATCCGGTGCGTTGCTCGTCATGATCAGAAGTACCGGTACACGACGCTGATTGCAGCACGGTGTCTCAGTATTATATGTCAGGCTCTGAAAGATCAGTCTTTCATACAATGCGCGGAATGAAGCTGTCATCTCGCTGAGATAATTCGGCGACCCGATGATCAGTCCGTCTGATTCGCGGATGGCATCCAATACAGGCGTCAGAGCGTCCTTGCAGATGCAATGACCTTTGAACTTTTCTTTCTTACATCCGAAGCATGAGATGCATCCGGTGTATTTCTCCATGCGGAACAGATCAAAACGTTCTATCTCAGCACCGGCTGCCTCTGCTCCTTTTGATGCTTCAGTTATCAGTGTATCTGTATTCCAGCCTTTTCTTGGTCCGGCATTCACCACAACGATCTTTTTGCCCATTAATATTTCCCTCCGCTGATTATTACAACCTGCAGCTGCCATGAACGGATCGCAGCTTCAACTCTCACTATATCTTCTTTATAATCATAAGTGATAGTCTTCGACTTCTCAAGCATAACTTTTCCTGTTTACCGAAAATGTCCCGGCAGGGAGATAAGTCCTCCCTGCCGGGACATTCCAATTCAAAGGGATCTGTTCTCGTATTTCATGCATCGATTTTTTTTATCTGCTCAATATAATAAGGAAGTACGGGCTCGAATTTAACTCCATACCAGTGACCTTCGTCATCAATGGTATTTTCTATGGTCCTGACTGTGAAATCCGCAGCTGTTTTCGCCGCATCATACGCATTCATCCCGCTCATATATGCTCCGACGAACGCCGAAGCGTAAACATCTCCCGTACCGTGGCTGTTCTTACTTATCTTTTTATGCTGGTAATACGCTTTACCCTTGTCGTCGTACACCAGTACTCCTGTTGCATCTTCTGAATAACCCACTCCGGTAAGAATAACGGTTTTCGCTCCGACACTGCGCAGCCTCTTAAGAAGCAAGTCTATATATTCCTCATCATACCGTTCCTTGTATTCCGTCCCTGTAAGGAAACATGCTTCGGTGATATTTGGCAGAATGATATCTGCAGCCGAGACAAGCGTGACCATTTCTTTTACATATTCGTCATCAAACGCCGGGTAAAGCTTTCCGTTATCTGCCATCGCAGGATCCACAAAACTTACCGAACCTTTATTTCCAAGGCTGCCGATTATCTCCCTGACATAGCCTATCTGTCTGGTACTTCCCAGATAACCTGTATATATTCCGTCAAATCCTATTTTCTCCTTTTTCCAGTGGGCCGCTATATCCGGAATATCATCTGTAAGGTCTCGAAACGTATAGCCGCTGAAACCGGCGGTATGTGTTGAAAGCACCGCCGAAGGCAGAATACAGGTCTCATGACCGGCCGCCGATAATATTGGCAGGGCCACTGTGAGTGAACACTGCCCCACACATGAGATATCCTGAATCGTTAATATCCTTTTGTAACCCATAAAAATCCCTCCGCTTTCTGAAAATGCAAACACAACCCATACCGGCATCCGCTCCGTCTCATTTCCAGTACTATATCATACGCCGATCATTCCGTTTTGCAAATACTGCCCTGTCATAATAAGCCGGGCATTATTACCTACTTTTTTAGTGTGTTAGTTTATCATGTCATGGGCGAGATGTCAATATAAAGCTATTGTAAGTACATTCATTGCTCCATATGTATATACTAATGTTAAATTGCTCTTAATAACTCATAGTGATATAATACTTTTGAGTAGTAATTATTCCGACATCGTATATGTTTATGACTCTGAAAAAGGATATTGCCAACTGAATAATAAAAGAAGCATTTTTTAACCCTGGTCAATAATTGTAATTTTGAGAGGAAATGAGCAATGTATAACAATTATCCAAGCGTATTTGAACCTCTTCGGGTGGGCAATACCACTTTCAAGAACCGTCTGCAGTTCCCGCCGATGGTCTGCTGCCTTTCGAACTGTATGGGCGAGGTCACACAGGAATATGTGAACTTTATCGAAATGCAGGCGAAGACAGGAGTTTCCCTGGTCACGATAGGCGCTACGCCCATCAACCGCACCACTGCCCTTGACTACGCCGGAGAGCTTAATATATCCGATGATATCATGCTCCCGGGCCTTGCCAGGATAGCTACCGCTGCCCATGACTACGGCGCAAAACTTTCCGTTGAAATGTGTCACGGCGGCCGCGGCGCAAATCCGGATCTTTTATCTACACCTTATGCACTTGCTCCTTCCAATATCCCGCTTCCGGGGAAGAGCCGCTATGTAAAGGAAATGGATCAGCATGATATCGACGATGTCATCAATGAATACGCGGACTGCGCAGACCGTCTGGCGAAGGCCGGCTTCGATTTCTGCATGGTCCACGCCGCTCACGGAAACCTGATCGGCCAGTTCATGTCTCCCGCTACCAATTTCCGCACGGACTGGTACGGCGGATCATTTGAAAACAGGATCCGTTTCCTTATGCAGATCCTTGAGGCGATGCGCGCAAAGGTCGGCAGCAGGATCAATATCGAAATGCGTATCAGCGGAGATGAGATACAGCCGAACGGCCTGCATATTGAAGATACGATAGCAATTCTTAAGGAGGCACAGAAATATGTTGATCTGGTAAACGTCTCCCGCGGCCTCATTGTGGATGACAGGTATAATTTCTATACCCAGCCTCCGTATTACAATGAACGCTGCCACAATGTTAAATACGCTGAAGCCATCAAAAAAGAGATAGATATCCCGGTCAGCGTCGTAGGATCAATAAAGACCCTTGAGGATGCGGAAAACATTATCTCAAGCGGCAAGGCTGATATGGTATCAATGTGCCGCCAGCTCATGGCCGATCCGGAAACAATAAAGAAATCACGCGCCGGACATCCTGAAAAGGTCCGTCCGTGCCTCAGATGCCTGCAGTACTGCAACAAGAATGTGGATGAGGGCAAACCGGTACGCTGCACCATCAATCCTTCAGTAGGACGCGAAGGCCAGTATTCCGAAATATATCCTGCCAGGAAATCCAAAAAGGTCGTCGTCATCGGCGGCGGAACTGCCGGAATGATGGCTGCTCAGACTGCCGTCCTTCGCGGACACAGCGTTGTTCTTTTTGAAGAACGTGAAGAGCTTGGCGGACACCTTCC
>CADBMM010000192.1 GCA_902795795.1 uncultured Lachnospiraceae bacterium
GGATCAAAGGCGATTATATACAGCGGACCGTCGCAAAGTCCGCTTTGAAGCTCCGACACGAAATACTGCCAGGTTGCAGCTCCGACGCCTTCTGCCGCGGCGATCTTATTAAAGTACTCACCGTTCACATAGTAATATCCGGTAATGCCCTGTGTCGTCAGAGTGCTGACATCCACTTTTGTCCTTACTTCATAAGGAACTGCCATTATATCCGCTCCAATTCTGTCGTCAAAAGATGTCAGCCCGTTATTGATCGAAGCTATAATGACCGTTCCGGCAAAAACCGTGAATGAAAGTATAAGCGCTATCAAGAACATTGCTGCGCTTCTTCCAGGCCGCATTTTGATATTCTTTTTTGCTATCCAGGAAATGCCTTTCATTCAGTATAGCTCTCCTCGCTCATCGGATATTCCCTCCTGAACTCATCCGTGTCATATTTCTCATCTCTCTTGTGATCAAATGCGATATCCTCATCTGACTTAAGAAAATAGTCATCTGAATAATTCGCATCTCCCATAGTTACGTCGAGGTTGTAATATTTTCCTTCGATCCCGACGATATTCCAGGAGTGTCTCTCCTCAACGCCTTCTATTTTGGCAGTCCCGGTAACTATACGCACATCGGCACCAAGTTCCTTTAAAAGCCTGTACGTAAGCACGCTGTAGCCCTGGCAGAGAGCGGTTTTGTATATAAGCGCTCCGTAAGCCGTAGACTGATAATGTCTGCTGCCCGGCGTGTGCTTATGAACAGTATCGTAGGAAGTGTTTCCGCATATGAAATCATATACGCACCGGATCTTTTCATACTCGGAAGCATCTTCATCAAGATCAAAACCTGCGATGACCTCTGCGACCCTGGCGTCTACCTTATCTTCCTCTTCCTTTGTGGTATAATATTCCGGCTCAATAGTTATATTGTACGTATAATCCGTGAATCCTTTATCCGCAGTATAGGTCAGGTCGTATCCGCCGCATTGAAATCTTAAATAATCCCCGCCTTTTGGGTCCGCGCTTTCATAAAGAGCACCCTGTATCATTTCTTCAACGATACCGGTCACTTCATCCTTGTCCAGCTTCCGATCACTGAAAGACACTTCCGCCGTCTCCAGGCGCTCTGTCATCGTCTGCCTTATGACATCCGAAGGCACGGCAACATTTTCCATATCACCTCTGCTGCCGCAGCCCGACATAAATATACATACCGCAGCAAATCCGGCCGAAGCTTTCATCAGAATTCTTCTCATGATATCAGGCCTGCCATCTAAGATAATAAACAAGGAAAGCAGCCGCGGCAATAAAGAGCAGTATCGCCATAACGATGGCAAAATCATAACTGCCTTTTTTCCTGTCGGAAAATCCAAACGCTATCTTCATGGGCTTTACATTTAAAATGATATGAAGAAGTAGACAGACTACCAGAAGCAGCTGCGAGATCAGCGCCGCTATATTGAAAGGATTGAGTCTGTACGCTCCTCCATCATTCGGGACGTAAAATATCAGTACGTGTACGGCAATAAATACAGCCAGGGCAAGACCGCTTATGCGTCTTGCCAGAAACAGCTTGTTTTCCCTGAAATAAAATGCTCCGGCCCTGCGTGAAGCTATGATCGTATCCGCCGTAAGCTTTACGGAAATTATCACATGCAGGCAGATAAGGACCATGAGCGCTCCTGACATAAAAGAAAATACAGGGCTGCCGCCTTTGACCATGCCCGCAAGCAGAAGCCCGCCCCATATCATATGTATAAGGAACAGGAGCATGATAAACGCCGTAATTACCGAATTTGCTTTTCTCATACTCCTTCCTCCTCGATGATCATCACCTTGTCAGCATCAAGATAAGCGGCTGCATCATATGCGTCATATACTTCCTTTGACATCATTATGACATCAAAGAGCCCGCACCCGACCTTTGAGAGCATTAACGTAATATCTTCTTTTCTCAGCGTCATCTGATTTTCCGGCAGCCTGCTTTGAAAGCTCTGAGCCATATCGAACCCCGGAACATCAGTATCCGCAACAGTACATGAGATATCTTCGAACAGGAAACCGATCTCCTCCCCTTTGAAGAAGGTCTGCCAGGTTTCCAGATTTTCCGTATTTAAGTGCCTATCTTTGTTTATCAGCACCACATAAGCCCCGGACGGCTGGTCGATTATGACCGTAGCCGCCGAAACTGCGTCTGTTCCGTTCAGCCTGTTCTGGAAGTATCCGGTAGAGAGCACGGGAATTCCTGCCAGAACGAAGACTCCGGCCAGTACTATGATGATGTGGCGAATTACCGCTCTCATTTCTGTTCAGCGGCCAAAGCCAGGGCATTTTCCACCGCTTCCACAAATTCGTTATAGTTGATCGTTGCGCCGCTGATGGAATCTATACCCTCCAGCTGCCCGTTCGCTACAAGCATTGACGCATACTCAGCGCAGGCTGCATTTGCTTTCTGAGCCTTGTTATAATAATCTTTATTGGCAATACGGCCATCCTCCTTGCCGTACTCCTCATCCTTTAAAGTCCCGTCTATCTCATAGGTCAGGTATGTGCAATCGGATATCTTACCGTCCTTAATGGTTACCGTCGCGACTCCGTACCCGTTTCCGTCCTCGGAGCCGTCCTCGTTCTCATAAACGGAGCTGCTTCCTTCGTAGGTACCGTCTTTATAGACTTTGCTGCTCCCGCAGCCTGCGATCAAAAGTGTTCCTGCCATGGATGCCGCCAGTAATAATGAAATGTATTTCTTCATAAGATTTTTCTCCCGATAGATCACATCAGCGTAATGTGCTTGATCTTTCCTGTAAAGTTCTCATTGATCGTTTCGTGGTCGACCTTGCCGTTTCTGAGAACAATGGTCCTCTGGGCAACTTCCGCGACCTCGGGGTTATGTGTAACTACTATAAGCGTAGTCCCTTCCTGATGCAGTTTTCTGAAAAGTTCTACAACTATCTCCTCGTTTGCTTCATCAAGATTACCCGTCGGCTCGTCGGCAAGAATGATCTCGGGATAGTTGATAAGAGCACGTGCTACGCAGACTCTCTGCTGCTCACCGCCTGAAAGCTGGCTGGGATAATGCTTTGCGCGGTCCTTAAGCCCGACTCTCTCAAGCGCCTCCAGAGCTTCCTTTTCATCCGGAACGCTGTGATAATATTGTGATAGCATTACATTCTCCACGGCCGTCAGGTAGCTTACAAGATGGAACTGCTGGAATATGAGCCCTATTTTGTCTCTTCGGATATTTGTAAGCGCTTTTTCACTTTTTTTGGCGATATCCTCGCCGTCCAGCAGGATCTCACCCTCTGTAGCGCGGTCAAGGGCTCCGATTATATTCATCATCGTGCTCTTGCCGGATCCGGACGGTCCCATTATGGCAAGCCATTCCCCTTTTTCAACTTTTATGTTCACGTGATCGAGAGCATGAAGCTCACCGTATATTTTTGAAACATTTTTCAATTCCAGAAGACTCATTGTTTATTCCCCTTTCAGAACTAATGCAGGATCGATGTCTACGGCGCTCCTGATAGGTATCATGCAGGCAGCTCCGGTAACTACAACGGCTGCCAATATCGTAACAGGTATCAGCCACGGCATAAGCGAGATCGAACTGTTGAAAACATTCATCGAGATCACCTGTGCAAATATGAATCCAAGCAGCGAGCCTATAAGTCCGCCTGCCGCTCCCAGAACGACCCCTTCACCCATGAATTCTCCGACAATACTGCGGTTGCTCGCTCCAAGTGCTTTTCTAAGCCCGATCTCCTTTCTCCTTTCGGCTACTACGGCTGTCATCGTGGTTGCCACGCAGATCATAGTCAGCGCAAGGACAACTATCGTGACCAGAAGTACCAGAGACTGCAGCTTTCCAAGCACTGTGTCCTCTGACTGAGTAACACGCTTTACAAGTCTGGCGCTTACTCCGTCTACCGAACCGTTGATCTTTTCCGCGATCACTTTAAGTTCGTCGGATGTGCCGGATATGGAAAACTCACACACACTGTAGGTCGTCTCTATGCCGGTAAGCTCTGCGAGATCCTCCCGCGACATATACACGTAATCTTCTTCATTTCCTCCGGTGTCGAGGATTCCCGTGACCGTAAAGTCCTTGTAATTATCCATAACGACCTCATCCTCATTTCCGTCGGATCCGGTCTCTGGTGCAAAGGTGCAGGTCAGTTTCTTTCCGGCTTTCAGATTATAGGTTTCAGCCACTCCTGCTCCGACCATTATCTCACCGGAGGCTGCCGGCCATTCACCATCGACCTTCCAGAACGGACTGGTCTTTTCCGCGCTTTCCAGATCCGTTGCGGCTGCAAGGACCGGACGGTCATTTATACGGACGGTCTCGTATCTGTAAGGAGCCGCCCCGACCAGCTTGTCTGAAGGAATGAGTGCAATCGCACTGTCAACATCTTCCTGCGTCAGCTGCCCTTCCTGCGCTGTGAGTATCATGTTGGCTCCATAGCTTCTGAACTGCATGCTGAGCTGTCTGGGCACATCTGTATAGATCGTTACCAGTCCCGAAAGTATAGCCGCCCCAATTGCTATGGCCAGCAGCGCGATAAGCATGCGGGAACGTCTGCGAAGGAGCGATGCCGTGATCATTCTGATATACATCTGTCTTTTCTTCATTTTCTGATCCCTTCTTTATTTACCGTGAAGCACTTCCGTCGGGCGCAGCTTCAGCAGCATACGGATCGCCGGTATGCACCCGATCAGAGTAACTATTACGATAAGGACAGCTACAACAGGGATGACCATCGGCCGCAGGCTTATTGATGAGGCAAATACGCTTTGACCGATGATCTGTGCAAATCCTATGCCGGCGAAAAAGCCTGCAACGCCGCCGATAACGGCCGTAACAAGGATCTCGCAAAGCACGAGTCCCGTAATCGCGGGATTGTGCGCGCCTACAGCCTTCATAAGTCCGATCTCCTGTGAACGCTCCATCACGGAAGCTGTGACCAGGTTGCAGATCCCAAGAGCCGAACCCACAAGTGAAAGAATGGTTATGAGCACCATGAGCAGCTTCATCTTTTCAAGGATCTGTCCTTCGGAGTCAGCTACCTGTCTTACGACATTTGCTACCGAATCGGTAATGACTTCTTCTATCTGATAACATACCGAGCTGGTATATGCCGTGCAGTACCAGGTCTCATACTGCGAAACGGAAAGGGCTCCGGGATTTTTCGCTGCCATTTCCGCAAGCTCGTTATCCGGTGTGGTCAGCGCGGATACCTCTATGCTGTCTATATTCCCTTCCAGTCCGCCAAGGGCCTGCGCGGTATCGACAGCCACATATATGATATCGTCTTCTTCTCCGCCGGCATCAAAGATGCCGACGACAGTAACGGTCAGTTTTTCATTATCTCCGTCAAGAGTGATCTCATCGCCTGCAGAAATGCCTTCCTTTTCGGCGAAAGCCGTTCCGACCATGGCTTCATGCTCCGCCATGGAACTCTGCTCGTCGAGCCATTCCCCTTCGGTTATATCCCACCAGCTTCTAAGCGATGCGATTCCCGCATCGAGCGTTTCTCCGGTAGGAAGATCCATATGATGATTGAACCAGGTTCCGGTGACAGTTGCCTCGTCCCCGTTTTCCAGAACCGCCGTCGTGCTGATAAACGGCGAATAGTCTATAATATTGAATGCCCAGAATATCGTCTTGATCTTTCCGAGCTCATCTTCCCTCAAATAACTGCCGGTTATATTCCCGTCTTCCACATCATACAGTTCGCTGATGACCGATGAATTCTTCGGTACGACCGTAATATTCGCACCGTAAGCCTTGAGCTCTTGATTTATCTTGTCTTCAACATCCATCATGACTGAAAGCATTGCCGTCGCAAGCGACGCGCCAAGAGCTATCGTAAGAGCTATCATCGCCATCTTTTTCCATTGACGCAGGAAGGCTTTAGCGATCATTCTAATAAACATTTACTTAAACTCACTTTCATATTCAAGCAGTCCCGAGATTGGAACCACGATCTGTCCGTTTGATATTTCATAAGGTATAACTATCGGATTGCATCCGCCCTTGAAGCCGATCGTCGAGATATTCATGACGACATCGCAGAGGTTGCATACTACCTGATTGTCTCTCTGATAGTATCCGGTCTCTCCGCAGACATCGCAGGCGTCCAGTCCTATACCGTAGCTCGATGAATTAGGTTTCTTGATCACGATGAACCGGATATCTATTCCTTTTTCCGAGGTGTAGGCGAACCTGTGAAGCATGCCGTCTTCCACGAGGCTGAAATCAACATATACATTTTCATCGTCTACGGCTGTAGCCGGCTCTATTGGCGAAAGCTCGACCTCGCGTGAATCGATAGCCTTAAATACGGTAAGAGTCAGTACGGTAATGACAGCTGTGACCAGCGCGGCGGATGCCCATCGCCTGATGCTGCGCCATTTCGCTCTTATCCGTCTGTGCTCGGCAGGATTTGTGTAGGGATCTCTCTGCTTAAAGCTGCGCGCCCAAAGGATCACTGCGACTATGGCTGTAATCAGAAGGGCTGCGAAGATAAACCATAAAGTATGATTCTTAACAAATACCGTATAACTGAAAAGCAGATGATTCGATTTTATGATCTTTTTCTGCAGGAATACCGCTATTAGTCCCGAAGCGCGTATCAGGGCGTTTATAAGCAGCAAAAGTGAAACGTATACCCATGCCCCTGTCTTTGAAAGACGCGCTGTAGATTTTTCGACAGCGAAATAAGCTACGATAACGAGTGCGGCTCCAAGAGCAAGACCGATCATGCTCAGCAGAAAATCCGTAGATATCACGGTTTTTTCCTGAAGCAGGACGTCATGCGGATAAGCAAGCACGTCGGAAAGTGCATAGGCGATAAGGGCTGCAAGCTGACTGCCCATGAGGATCCACGGAACAGTCCTGACCAGCCTGTTTTCTTTAGCCGCGATCGGTTTTATGGAAAAAATAAGGAAGAGAATAAAAGCGCAAATGGTAATTCCATACAGCCATCCGTTCATAATGGCGGAATCCATTTTGCTTGTGGCGTTTCTGAAATATGCAATTATAATCGCCCAGGCAAGACCGATGAGGGCACTTACCAGAATGATCTTTTTTTGTCCTTTATCTGCGCATATTGCGGAATATCCGGTTATTGCGCCAAAGATCAGCGCAAGCAATATAAGCGCATTTGCTGTTAAGATCAGATAGGATAACATTTGAAAGTCTCCGATAAATTACTGTAGTAAAAAACGTACAAATGCGATACGCCCGCAAAGAGCGTATCGCTGAAATACATTTGGTTTTTTGGAAGTATTTTCTGTTTACTCGAGGCCTGCGAACTCCCAGTCTTCATATGTGTAGGAGTATGTGCCTTCAGCATCATGATTGAAGTAATTTGAAAGGAGTCCTCCGGGGCCTGTTTCGGAATCGGAATGGATAAGATATCCGTTCTCGCCGGGGCTGTGGATCGTGATCGTAAGATCATATACGCCCGGATCAAGCTTGATGTTGTTTCCGTAATGCGGGCCGTCAGATGCTGCCATCGTCATGAAGGTTCCTGATGTTACTTCGTTTCCGTCCTGATCAGCGATAAGGTAATCAACTGTCAGATACGGGATCCAGTCGCCTACACCATAGCCGAGGTCATTTTCGAGAGCGGAAATATCAGCTTCGATATGGATATCTGCATCCTTCTCTGAGTATGAGGTTGTCTCGTTCTCCATCGGAACAGCCTGGAACCATACAGCTGAAAGGTTGATGAAGTCAAGTTCTTCATCCGCGAAGATCTCGTTCTCTACGAATCCGGCTTCGCCTGCTGCTGTTTCTTCTTCTCCGGCTACTGCTGTTTTAACTGCTGTTTTATCGACAGAGCCGTAGCCTGCGAGTACTGCAGCTGCTGTAGCGCCTGCGACAACAAGAGCTAATGTTCTTCTTTTCATTATGATATTCTCCTCCTTTGATAATGAAAAACTAGTAGAACTATTATGAAAGACACTATTTTGGTCTTACCATACTTTATTAAGTATTCCGCCGGTACTTACGGATTCTTTCCGGCCTGAAGAGCCTTCTCCTGCGCGGCTTCCCGCTCCAGCTCTTCTTTCATACGTTTGTTCTTTTTAAGCCAGTAGATAAACGTGATTATCGTAACTATCGTAAGGATGATCTGCGGTATGACTGTCTCGACGCAAGGATAGATTCCGAGTATCTCGAGCACCGAATTTGAGGGTATCCATGCCACCCAGGCCGGTGAATGCATCGATATTACATCGCCTTCGATAAGCTCCTTTATTCCGCTTCCGAGGAACGCTATTGCCATGATCGCCATCAATATGCTCGTTGCAAGGAAGAACGGCTTCAGCGGAAGCTTTATGGACAGATATCTGATCGCCAGGTAAACGAATACCAGGCAGGCGCATCCTATTATGAATCCGAGCCAGACCATATTCGTGTTATCGCCGTTAAGCAGCGGCTGATAGAACAGTATGACCTCGGCTCCTTCACGGTATACCGCAAGAAATGCCGTAAACGCCAGTGCGAACATACTGCCTGAGGCTGATGCGCCCTGTACCTTTCTGTTGATATAAGCGCTCCAGACCTCCGATTCTGATTTGGATACCATCCAGTTGCTTACCCAGAAAAGGACCACTACAGCTATGAGAGCGGTAACACCCTCGATGACCTCCTGGGACGCCGTGTTGGCAAGCTTTATGAGATTCAGCAGCCATGCCGAAACAAAGCTGAGTATGATTCCGGCTATCGCGCCGGCAAATACCGGACGGACCTGTCTTCTTTTTCTTTCCTCGTTGTCCTGATTCGATTTGACAAGATACGCTATGATCGCGCCCACGACCAGGATAGCCTCAAAGCCTTCGCGGAGAATGATGGTGAAGCATGCGATAAACGTTGCGACTCCTGCGGACCTTGTTGACGTAGCGTTTCCTTCATCGTCCACGCCGTCAAGCTTGTTTGCGTCCGTATGGATCATCGTGCGAAGGATATCGACAGCTTTGTCAAAGGCTTCCTGCGTGCCGCCTTTTGTCTCGGCCTTGCATGCAGAAAACTGAAGTTCAACTTCCGATTTGCGCGCGCCGGAGATATAACCCATGGCGTTCCTCTCGAAGCCTGTTGTTTCGTAATATCCGTAGTAACCGTCGTTTATGCAGCTGTAGGCACCGTCCATGTCGCCTTCCGCATATTTAGCCTTGGCTGTCCTGAAGACTTCCGTCATCGCGTCAGCAACATCGTTCCAGGTCCAGTCGTCCGCAAAACCTGCAGCCGCGGAATAATCCGCCCATGTGCCGTAATACTGTTCGTTGAACAGGGCTGTGGCTTCCGTCTCGCCCTCTTCGTGGATATCCATCTCTATTTCAACGCCGTCGAGCTTGTTGGCAGACATGCGCAGATCTGCGGTAAGCACATCGGATGCCGTTGCGAATTCTTCGGCTGTGCCGCCATTTTTCACTATGCTGTTGCAGGCTGTAAAATCCGCCTCCACGGTCTTTTTCGATGCCGAGGGAAGCTGCTTCTGCATTGCCACCTTAAGACCTGAACCGCCCCAGTAGCTGTTCTTTACTGCCTTTATGATCGCGAGTGTGGTTTCCGCGTCGCCTGAAGCATATATACTTTCGGCCGCGTCCATAGCCTGCTCCATGCCGTCAACCGCCTGATTAAAGGTGTATGAATCGGTGATGTCGTTTGCCGCGCAATACTCTTCCCATGTGAGATAATACGTATCATCCGCAAATATGCTTACCGGATGGCAAAGAAGCACAACGACAAGCAGCAGCGGCAAAAATA